>CAKVCJ010000050.1 GCA_934725655.1 uncultured Brachyspira sp. | reverse complement strand
AGCGGGGGCAGGACTTGAACCTACGGCCTTTGGGTTATGAGCCCAACGAGCTACCAACTGCTCCACCCCGCGATGTATAATTATTGATATGCATATTATACTATTTATTAAAAAAGTCAAGTATTTTTTTATAGTGAAACTAAGATAAAATATTTCATCTTAATAACACTTTTTAAATACTTATCGTTTATAAAAAATTACTTATTTAATAATAACTTGACAATAGTTATATCTTAAATTATAATTGATTCAAATAATTGTAAGAGGTTTTAATCTATGTCAAAAGAATCCTATAAAGATAGAATGGAGAAGGCTATTAATAGTTTACAAAATGATTTGAAAGGTATTAGAACAGGAAGAGCTAATGCTTCTATATTAGACGGCGTAAAAGTGGAGGCTTATGGAAGCAGTATGCCGCTTAAGCAAGTAGGCAACGTTTCTACCCCTGATGCTAAAACTATAATGATACAGCCTTTCGATAAAGCATTGGTAGGAGACATAGAAAAGGCTATATTAAAAGCTGATTTGGGCTTCAATCCTTTTAATGACGGCGGAAATATTAGAATTATGGTGCCTGAGCTTACTAAAGAAAGAAGAGAAGAATTAAAAAAAGGTGTTAGACATAGGGGCGAAGAGGCTAAAATTGCTATCCGTAATATAAGAAGAGATGAAAACGATATTATAAAAAAAGATTTAAAAGAGAAAACTATCACTGAAGATGAATCTAAAAATCTTGAGAAAAAGATACAAAATGATACTGATAGTTATATCAAAAAAGTTGATGAATTAATTACTTCAAAAGAAAAAGAATTAGATAAAATATAATTATGATGGCAGAAAAGGATAATAAAGTTCCTTCACATGTTGCAATCATTATGGACGGTAACGGCAGATGGGCTAAAGCCCGCAACAAGTCCAGAAGTTTTGGACATAGGGCGGGAAGTGAAAATGTTATTAATATAGTTGAAGCATGCTGCGAACTTAATATTAAATATTTAACACTATATGCTTTTTCTACAGAGAATTGGAAAAGGCCTGAAGAAGAAAAAAAAGCTTTATTTAAGCTTTTAAAAGAGTTTTATAAAAAAGAAATTAAAAGACTTATTTCAAATAATATTTTGGTAAAACATATAGGCGATATTTCCAAGTTTCCGAAAGACACTATAAAAACTATAGAAGAAACGGAAAAAGAAACTTTAGAGAAATGCAAAAATCCAATACTTACAGTGGTATTAGCATTAAACTATGGTTTTAGAGATGAACTTAAAACTGCTGTAAAAAATATGTATTTTGATGTATTAACAAATAAAATTAATATAGAAGATATTGATGAGAATTCTATAGGAAATTATTTATATACAAAAGATATACCAGATCCAGATTTTCTAATAAGAACTTCAGGAGAGCATAGGTTAAGTAATTTTTTAATGTATCAGGCATCATATAGTGAATTATATTTTACTGATGTACTATGGCCTGATTTTTCTAAAGAGAATTTTAAAAAAGCTATAGAAGAATATTCAAACAGAAACAGAAGGTATGGAGGCTTATAATATATGAAGGGAAGGCTTATATCTGTAGCATTAACTTTACCATTATTTACTATTATTTTGCTTTACAATAGAGTTATTTTTCTCTTTCATGCTTTGATATTAGCTATTTCTATAATAAGCACATTAGAAATATTCAATATGGCTAAGGTTTATAGGCAGAAGAATTTTAGAACTGTGATAACAACTATAGCAGCTATGGTTTTGGGATATATTATTACTATATGCGGCAATAATATACTCAATGGAGATTTTTCCCGTCTTTATAAGTTTACTCAAATAAATAATATTTCTATGAATCTATCGCTTGTTATGGTATTTGCTTTAATAGCTGCTCTTTTTATAATAAATATGTTTAAGGTAAATGTATCTACTTTTGAAGAGAGGGGTAGGGCTATACTTACTGCGGTATTTTGTTTTATATATGTTGGACTTGGAGTATGGCATATATCTTTAATGCGTTTTATGCCTAGCGGAAAATATTATATTGTGTTTATATTATTATGTGCTTGGCTTAGCGATACTGGCGGATATGTGGTTGGAAGGAAATTTGGAAAACATAAACTTTCAAATAGTGCTTCTCCAAATAAAAGTTATGAAGGTTTAGTGGGTATGTTTTTGTTTACAATACCTATATCTATACTTTATTATTATTTATATTCAAACGGATATTTAAGTTTAGTGCTTGGCAAAGATATACCTGCATTTTCACTATCACAAATAATATTGCTTACTATAATATTTACATTAACAGGCTTTCTTGGAGATATGGGCGAGAGCCTAATTAAAAGAATGTATGATACAAAAGATTCAAGTAAAATGTTCCCAGGTCACGGAGGGGTATTTGATATATTTGACAGTGTAATCTTAACTGCCCCTATATCTTATTATATCATAATAATATTATTAAATTAATTATTATTTTTTGCTTTATCTTCGCTTGTTGCTATATCATAAAAATATAGGCCTAATATTGTCTGCAAAGGAAACATTATTATAGCTTCAAAAAATAAACTAATTCTTCTTATAGTGTAGATAATATCTTTTTTTAAAACGAATACATTTAATATATATAGTATTTTTACAACAGCAAAAAATAGCATTATTAATATAATAACAAAAAACGAAACACTATTTGGTGCAGGAAGCAAGTTTATATATTTTGGGGTTTCATTATTATTGGTATTATATATAAATAAAAATATTCCAAAAATATATATAAAAGCAAATATAGCATCTAATATTACAGTTATAATAGTTGCTTTTTTAAAAGATATTTCTGGATACAATACTTTTCCGCAAGATTTACATTGTTTGGCATATTTATCATTAACAGTTCTGCAGTATTTACATTTTATAATTTTAGCCATAATTTTATTTTCTCTCCAATGAATTATAAACTATATAATATTTTTAATTGTAAAAATTGTCAACAGTTATAGCGGTATTGACTATAAAACTTAAATGATAATTACACACTTGCAAATATTAAAAAAAAATGTTAAATATATTTATTAATAATCATGAAAATAAAAGTCTTAAAAAGAAAAAGCATATTAGCTATATTTTTAATAGTTTTGATTTTGTTTGTGAACTCATGCGATACTTTTGACTTGTATCTGCGAAAGGGTTTAGATGGTGTTAATCTTTATGAGCTTACGGTTTATGGAGAGGCACTTGGCAGCGATATCAAAGTAGTGGAGCTTAGGGGCTTTAATGTTGATGATTTCCGTACGGAGAGAGTTTCTTATTATTTGGAGAGGTATCAGGGAAGCTGGCGTCCTCATATGCAAAAGATTATTGACAGGGCACAGATATATTTGCCTTATATAAAACAGGTATTTGCTGAGAAGGGGGTTCCTGAAGATTTAGCTTATTTACCTATAATAGAGAGCAGTTTTAATCCGCAGGCTGTTTCGCATGCTGGGGCGGCTGGGCTTTGGCAGTTTATGCCTATGACGGGAGCTATATATAATTTAAAAGTTAATTATTGGTCTGATGATAGGTTTGACCCCGAGCGTTCTACTAAGGCGGCGGCTGAGCATTTGATGAGGCTTGATGAAAATTTTAAATCTTGGGTTATTGCATTAATAGCATATAATGCAGGAGGCGGAAGAATATCTAAAGCTATTAGGCAAGTGAAAAGCAATAATTTTTATGATTTGCTTAGGGCTAAGGTGCTTCCTAAAGAAACTGAAGAGTATATACCTAAATATGTAGCCTCTGTTATTATAGCAAAAAACCCAGAGAAGTTTGGATTTAAGATTAACAAGCCTAAAGTAGTTTTTCCAGAGGGTGATTTAGTTTATGTTGATGATGCGGCTGATTTATCTATAATAGCAGATATGATAGATGCTGAAACAGAAGATTTAAAAGCACTTAATCCGCATTTAGCAAGAGGGGTAACTCCTCCATGTATGGTGCGTTATCCTTTAAGAATACCTGAAGGAAAAGAGCAGTTATTTTATGATACTTTCGGTAAGATTCCGGCATCCGAGAGGGTAACATTTAGAAGACATGAAGTAAAAATGAATGAAACGCTTTCGCATTTATCTCGGTTTTATAATGTGCCTATGCAGGCTATTGTTGAGATAAACAAATTAAAATCAAGAAATTTAAATATAGGTCAGCAGGTAATGATTCCTATTCAAGGGCTTGATAATGCTAAGCAGGTGGATTTGGCTCAATATGAAGAAGAGCAAGAGAGAATAAGAGAGGGTAAATTTGTTTATTTTGAATCTTTGCCGCCGCCTGATTATGAATATAAAGATATAATGTATCATGTAAGAGCTGGAGATACTCTTTGGATTATAGCAAGAAAGTTCAAAGTAGATATTGCTGAGATTAAAGCATGGAATAAACTTGACAGCAATGTACTTTCAATAGGTTCGGAAATATTTTTGAGAGTTCCTATAAATAAATAATAATTCATAAAATTAATTATAATTATTTTTGATTATATGATTTAAAAATACTAATTTCTTAATTAAGTTATAATATTGAAAAATATTTATGTTTATTGTGAAAAAATTACAAAAATAGTATAATAAAAACACTTTAAGGAGTGTGCATGAATTTAACTATTTCCTATGAAAATAAGATAAAAGAATCTGATAAAAAAATAATAGAAGAATATATAGAAAATTATGTAGATGAATATAAAAATAATTATTCTAAACTAACAGAACTTACAATGGATGCTGTATCATCATTGAGCGCTTCTAAATCTAGGACACAATTTATTGCTAATCAGGGATTTATTAAAAATATACTAAATACAATTACAGGACAAAACAGAAAGATAAGATACGAAATTGATTATAATTATTCTATAGTAAAAAATGCTTCTATTAAAATGATAGAAACTTTAGCCAGACAAAATAAAATAACTTATGAGGGAATAATATATTTAAATAACAAACTCAATAATATAGAAAAAGATATAGATGAAGAATTAGTAGCTGTATGCGAAAATGTGCGGGAGTCATTTAATGTTTTATTAAATAAGATAGATGAGCAATCAAATAGAATAGATAATATAGAGAAAAAGGTTCAGTTATTAGAGTTCAAAGCGGCTAAAAATATATTGGAGTATAATGGCTTAAAATATATTGAAATGGATGATATAGAGAGACTGATATGCTTATCTAATGATTTATATCATAGCATAACTTCAAATAATAAAAGAGATAATTTTGTATTTAAAGATAATATTTTTATGATTAAGTCTATATTATTTGATTTTGATATAAAGTTAGAAGGCAGTATATGTTTAAAAGATTTTTATTTTAAATTAATGGAGAAGCCTTATTTAATAGATAAGATATTTTCTGCAATTGATATTAATAATGATGCAGCGCAAATATTTATTCCAATACTTGGTGCTGTAAAAAAATTAGAAAAGTTAAATGGTGAAGAAAGCTATATAGTATCATCTATATTGGAGAAACTTACATCTTCAAATATAGAATCAAATATAACAGATATAAAATTTGATTTGATAAAAGAATACGGAAAAAATATTTCAAATTTCAATTATGAAACAACTATTAATAATTATGAGCTTATAGTTTTAATAATGAATGAATTGAAGATAATATCAACAAAAATAGAAACTCCAGCTATAAGTTTAGAAAATAGTTTAGAATTAATAAAAAAATATTATTCTTCAAAACAATATTTAAAAGTTATATTGGAATGCGGTAAGATAAAAGATAATAATGAAGAGATTTCAAATATGAAGTTGGAGTCTATATACAAAATATTAATAAAAGAAGTATCCAAAACTAAAGACTACAAAGAAATTGCAAAGGTATATTTAATGAAAAGCGAATATGATAAATCTATGAAATATTTAAATAAATATTTTGAAGAGCATTCTAATAATAAAGAATTATATAGATATAAAAACAGATTAAAAGAGCTTTATGACAAAACAAAAAAATATCAGGATAAAATATCTAAGCAAATAGAGAAGACTAAAGATGATAATAAAAAAGAGTATTTAGATTTTTTGAATGATTTTTGGGGACTTTATTTAAGTAAGATTAAATAGGTTTTATAATTTTTTGGAGATTATATAATGAATAAATTAGGATTAGTTTTAGGAGGAGGCGGCGGACTTGGAAGTTATGAGATAGGTGTATGGAAGGCTTTAAAAGAATATAATATTGACAGACAAATAAAGGCTATATCTGGGGCTTCTGTAGGGGTACTTAATGCATGTTTAATGGCACAGAATGATTACGCTATAGCAGAGCATATTTGGACTAATGAAATAGAAGATAAGATATTATCCACAAAGAAGATAGATAGTAAAAATAAAAGCATATCGGCAAATGGAATATTTAGCAGGGAGGGGCTTCTTGAGATTATAGATAAATATTTGAATATAGAAACTGTATCAAATTGCGAGTATCCAATATATGCTGCGGCAGTTAATTTGCATAGCATTGATGTTGAGTATTTCAAATTAAATGGAAAAAGTGTAAAAGAGATAAAAGAGATAATGATGGCTACGAGTGCTATACCAATAATATTTGGAAGGCAGAAGATTAATGGGGTTAATTATATTGATGGGGGAGTTGAGTTTTTAAATGGAAATAATTTGCCTCTTACGCCTTTATATGAATATGGCTGCGATGAAATTATTGTAGTTAATTTATATAGAGATGCTATAGTAGAGAAATCTGAAACTTGTAAGGTTTATGAGATAATTCCTAATGAAGATATAGGTACTTTTACTAATGGAGGATTAGATTTTAGTTTAGATGGGGCTATGTATAGGATAGAGAGGGGATATATTGATACTATGGAAATCTTGAAAGCGGTGTTTGAGTTTAAAAGTATGGAAGATGAGATTAATTATATGAGTGATAAAATTAAAGATTATAATATCAAAAGTTATGATGAAAGAAGAAGATTAAAAAGTAAATTATATAGAGCTATAGATGATTTGAAAATAGATGATTAAAAAACATGGAGCATCAAATGAAAATTTTATTTATAAGGCATGGGCAAACCAAAAATAATGCCGAGCAGAAATGGCTTGGCTCTACAGATGTATCGCTTTGGGAGAAGGGTATAAACGCTTTATTAAAAAATAAAAGTAAAATAGAGAAATATAAACCTTTTGAGAAATTGTATTCAAGCCCTATGAAAAGGTGTGTGGAGACGGCTAAGATATATTTTGATGATATGGATTATGAAGTTTTAAATGATTTAAGAGAGAGATGTTTTGGAGATTTTGAGGGTATGACTTATAATGAGCTTAAGGATAATTCTTATTATAAAGAGTTTATTAAGAGTTCTTGGAGAAGCGAAGTGCCTAATGGAGAGTTAGCTGATAATTTTTTTAATAGGGTTTATAATGTATATTTAAATATAATAGAAGATATGAAAAAAAATAATTTAAACTATACTGCAGTAGTTACACATGGCGGAATAATTATGACTATATTAGATAAATATAACATAGAAAAACTTCCATTTTATGATTATCTTTTACCTAATGGTTGCGGATATCTTACCGAAATTATAGAAAATAATAATTTAAAAATAATAGAGAAAATTTTATTATAAAATAACGGAAATTAATTTTATGCAAACTTTATTAATACTTCCTATATCATTTCTTTTAAATATTTTTGTGTATAAGTTTAAAATTGATATATTTCAATATATAAAGATTCCAATAGCAAAATTGCAATCTTTATTAAAAGATAAAGTTTATAAAAATAATGAAACTTTAGAGTTTATTTTAGGGATAATAGTATCTTTAATAATTTTATCTATTTCTTTTGTTGTGTCATATTTTTTATTTTATTTTTTATATAAAGTTCATTTTTTATTAGGGATAATAATAGAGCTTATAGCGGCATATATTATCATAGGAATAAGAAAGCCTTTTGAGGTGAGCGATTCAATATATTCTTCTATTAAATATACAGATTTAAACATTGCAAAAGAAATTTTAAAAGAAAGTACTAATATAGATGTTCATGATATTGACAGAGAAAATATTGTAAAAAAAACTATAGAATATTCTTCTATTAGCGTGGCAGAAGATTATATATATACTTCTATTTTCTTTCTTGTGGGAGGCATACCTCTTTGTTTTATATATAAAATATTATGTATGCTTTCTGATATATCATCAGACAATAATGTTGCTATAGATGAGAATAGAGCTAAAGATAAATACGGAGTGTTTAATATTAATTTGGCATACTATGTTAATATGGTACCTTCTATATTTTCATTTTTATCATATACTGCTGCGGATTTTCTTTTGGGGTATGATGTTAAAAAGGTTTTTAGAGTTTTTAAGAGAGATGGAAATGATAATAAGGCTAGGTTAGAGTGTGCTGTTGCGGGGGCTTTGGATATAGAGCTTGGCGGAGAATATTTCAAGGATTCTGAGATTCATGATAGAATTTTAGTTGGAGATGCTGTTAATAAATTGGAATCCAGCCATATAGTAGCATCTAATAAGATACTCATTATGGGGGCTATAGTTGCTTTAGTTGTATTAATTGTTTTGAAATTATTATTTATGTTGTTTAGTGTTATAATATTTTAATAAATTATTATTTAATTATTTATATGGGGGGACTTTTTTATGCAAGAAGATATTTTATTTACAAGAAGAAGCATAAGGAAATATATTAAAGACAAGGCAGTAGAAAAAGAAAAGATAGAATATATCTTAAAAGCTGCTATGTATGCTCCTTCTGCAAACAATAGAAGAAATTGGGAGTTTATAGTTGTAGAGAAAAGAGAGACATTAGATAAAATAGCAGACGTTCATCCTTATGCTAAGATGCTATATACTGCAACTTTAGCTGTTATTGTATGCGGTGATTTATCTGATGAATCTGGAAAACTTTATTGGCAGCAAAACTGTTCTGCGGCAATAGAAAATTTAATGCTTGCTTGTAAGTCAAAAGATTTGGGAAGCGTATGGCTTGGAGTGGCGCCTCGTGAAGAGAGAATGAATGATATTATAAAATTGTTTAATTTACCAGATAATATAAAACCTCTTGGAATAGTTGCTGTTGGCTATCCTGACGGTGAAGTAGCTATGCCTGAGAGATTTGAACCAAGCAAAATTCATTATGAGGCTTATTGATAGGTATATATTGAAAATTTTTAAGTTTGTCAAAAATAAATTTATATTTTTGTTTTTATATCTGGGGCTTTGCCCCAGACCCCACTTCTTTTGTTGGCACAAAGAAGCAAAAAGACTGCATTTTTAGCCAAAATATAGATATTACATTACATTTTATACATATCCAAAATATATAAAGCTGAAAAAACTTGCACTTTTTGCAACTTTTTGCGGCGGGAAAAAGTTGAAGAAAAAAAATTTATGACAGAATGTAGTTGTTTCAGTATATACTGAAAATTTTTAAGTTTGTCAAAATTTTATTTTTAAATTTTATTGTTTGCGGTGGCTAGCCCCCTGCGAAGCGTGCCCGAAGGACAAAAAGTTTTTTGAGCGACAAAAAAGTTGATGAAATTTTTATAAAAATAAATAAATTGACAAAATATAGTTGTTTAGATATATACTAAAATAACTCCGATGACTTTTTGGCATGCTCTAACAATTCTTCAGCATGCTTTATGCTCGCTTCTGTTATCTCTTTTCCTGTTATCATTCTTGCTATTTCATTTACTTTATTAGAATCATTTAACTCTTCTATTGTTGAAGTAACTACATCAT
>CAKVCJ010000049.1 GCA_934725655.1 uncultured Brachyspira sp. | reverse complement strand
CTAAAACACCAAAAAGTATATTAGCATAATAGAAACTTATTATCATCATTAGGAAAGTGAAAATATATTTAACATACACCATCCAAGTTCCAGCCTTAGGCATTTTTGTAAGTATTGAAGCAAATGTTCCAAGAACAAATAATACAGAAGCAAAACCCAAAGCATAAACAGCCATATATAAAGTGGCAAATACAGGATTAAGAAAACCTATTTCTAATATAACAGCTATTATAGGAGCAGCACAAGGAGTGGCAACTATTCCTGCAAGAAGCCCCATTATATATTTATGGAATATTGATTGATTTTTTTTAGCATATGCATTTGTCTTTGCAGACTGCAAAAATGAAGGAGCTTTAATCTCATAAAAGCCAGCCATTGAAAAAGTAAAGTATAAAAATAATAATACCAATATAGTTAAAACAATAGGATTATATCCAATACTTCCAAAGAGTATGGTTTTATGAAAAGCAAACCCAGCTACAGAAACAATTGCACCTAATAGAGTGTAGGTTGTTATTACGCCCAATGCAAATAAAAGTGAAACTAATACGCTTGATTTTTTATTGTTTTTTTCGTCTGTTGTAGTTCCTAAAATAGACACTGTAATTGAAAGTAGGGGATAGGTGCAAGGCAAAAGCACAGATGCAAGTCCTGCTGCAAATATCAAAATTAATGTTATAAATATATTATTGCTTCCTTTAATATAATTTTCTATAGAGCTTGCATTCTCTGGTTTTTCATTTGCGATGGTATTGTTTGGTATATCAATTTCTTCGCCGTATATTACTTTGCTTTGAGGCTTTAAGCATACATTGTCTTTTGCTGAACATAATTGATAAGTTGCTTTTATAAAGTTAATTTTATTTATATTAATATCATTTAATATAAACTCAGTATCTCCTTTTATTATAATATCATCATGATACTTTTCGCCTTTTGGATATGTTGTATTTATTTCTTTATTGTCTGCAAAAAATAATATTTTATTTGCTATGCTTGATTCTAAATACGCATAATAACCTTCTGGAATATTTGCTTTTACTGTAATTTTATTATTATTAGTTGATAGGCTAAAAATAATTACAGCTTCTGTATTTTTATTAAGTAAACTATTGAAACTCTGACTATAAGCTGTTAAACTAAAAATTATAAACAAAAAAATATATATCTTTCTCATGCTCTCTCCGTAAAATTAATATACATAAAATAAAATAATTGTCAATTTAAGAATTATAAAAAAGAACTTAAAACTATCTTTTTAAAGCATTATTAAGTGCTGAATATCCAGCATATGTAAGATTATATATGTTTTTAAAACCCAATTTATACATACGCATACAAGCATAAGAAGAACGAGAGCCGCTTGCACAATAAACTATATATTCTTTATCTTTATCTAATTTAGACATTTTGTCATTAAAATTGATGTCATCTAAAGCTATGTTTATACTGTTTTTTATGTATCCGCTATATTGCACTTCCTGATAGCTTCTTACATCTATTAAACCTATATTTTTATTGTTTTTATATAATTCTATAGCTTCATTAAGTTTTATGTTTTTATATTTACCTTTACTCATGATAGTAAATATTATTTTCTTCACAAAAGTTATTATTATAAAAAATAATATTAATAATATAATTAATGATAATGTATTATTCATTTTTTAATATACCCTATATATGTATAATTTTATTATACAGAAAATATAAAAAAATTCAATAGTTTAAACAAATATATTTTTAATAGGTTTTGTTGCTCTATATTTAGTTTTATGGTATCTATAAAATTAAATAAAATATATAAAACGGCTCTTATACTCTATCAACTACATTTTATGCTGTAACAACTAAAAAGCTATGGACAATAATCCTAATATAAAAAAATTAATAGATTTTATAGTTTCAAAAGATGGACAGTATTTAGTTGAAAAAAGCGGATATACTCCTATAAAAGAATTAATTTAAAATTAGTTTATTATTATAGTGTATTAATTTTTAATAATGTTGAAAAAATAACAAAACAATATTATAATTATGTAAATCTATCACAGTTTGGAGTAAAATAAATGGCAGACAATAAAAGCATAATGGAGAGAGAAGAGCTTCATAACAAAATATGGAAAATAGCTGACGATTTGAGAGGAAGCGTTGATGGTTGGGATTTTAAGCAGTATGTGCTTGGAATGCTTTTTTATAGGTATATTTCTGAGCATCTTGCTGATTGTATAAATCAAAATGAATGGGAGGCAGGAGATAAAGATTTTAATTATGCGAGTTTAAAAGATGAAGAAGCAGAGCCTATAAGAGATGATATTATTAGCCTTAAAGGATTTTTTATATATCCGAGCGAACTCTTTGAAAATATAAGAAAAGAAGCTAATAATCAAGAGACTGAAAAAGACAGCAAAGAAAAACATAATCTAAATGAAAAACTCCAGAAAATATTTAAAGATATAGAAAACTCAGCTAAAGGAACAAAAAGCGAAACAAAAATTGCGGGGCTTTTTGATGATTATAGATGTAAACAGCAATAAATTAGGACCTACTGTAATTAAAAGAAATGAGAGATTAAGAAAGCTTATAAACGGAATTGCTGATATAGAACTTGGAGATTTTAAAGACCATTCGATTGATGCATTCGGTGATGCTTATGAGTATTTAATGGGTATGTATGCATCAAGTGCAGGCAAAAGCGGAGGAGAGTTTTTTACGCCTCAAGAGGTTTCGGAACTTCTTACCAGAATTGCAGTTAGCGGGAAAAAGAAAATTAGAAGAGTATATGACCCTGCATGCGGAAGCGGTTCTTTGCTTTTAAAGTTTAAAAAAATATTGCCTAAAGATAAAGACGAAATACATTATTATGGTCAGGAGATAAATATTACAACATACAACCTATGCAGAATAAATATGTTTTTGCATGATACAGGTTATGAAAAGTTTGATATAGCCCACGGCGATACTTTAACAGAACCTAAACATCTAAAAGATAAACCTTTTGATGCCATAGTTTCTAATCCGCCATACTCTATAAAATGGGAAGGAGAAGATAATACTATTTTAATAAATGACCCTCGCTATTCTCCTGCAGGAATATTGGCGCCAAAATCAAAAGCAGACTTTGCATTTATTATGCATTCTCTTTTTAAGCTCGATACAGCAGCACTTGCAGCAATAGTATGTTTTCCTGGCATAATGTACAGAGGAGGTGCGGAGCAGAAAATAAGAAAATATTTGATAGACAATAACTATATAGAATGCATAATACAGCTTCCAGACAATTTATTTTACGGCACATCAATAGCTACTTGTATAATGGTATTATCCAAATCGAAAATAGACAGCAAGACTTTATTTATAGATGCAAGCGAAGATTATGAAAAGGCAACGAATAATAATAAATTAAGCGATAAGAATATAGAAGATATTTTGTCTTATTTTAAGGCTAGGGAGAGTAAAGCCCATAAATGCTATTTAGCAACAAAGGAAGAGATAGAGGCACAGGATTATAATTTGTCAGTATCCACTTATGTAGAGCAGAAAGACACAAGGGAGCAAGTAGATATAAAAGTGTTAAATAAAGATTTGGAGGCAATAGTTTTAGAAGAGAGCAATCTTCGTAAGGCAATAGATAAGATAATCAAGGAAATAGAGGCCTAAAAAAGTATTATGAGCGTATTCGAAGAGTTTTTAAAGAAACACTGCCCCGACGGCGTGGAGTACAAGAAATTAGAAGACTTCTGTTCTTTTATTGCTGGTGGAGATGTACCAAAAAATAATTTTTCAAAAGAAAAAACAACAAAATATAATATTCCAATTATTAGTAACGGTATAGGAGCTAATGCATTATATGGATATACTAATATTATAAAAATAGATGAACCTTGTATTAGTATATCAGCAAGAGGAACTATTGGACATTGTATTTATCATGAAAAACCATTTTATCCTATTGTTAGATTAATATGTATAATACCAAATGATATTTGCATTCCTAAATTTTTAAAATATTTTTTTGACAATATAACTATAGATGTACCTAAAACAGGTATTCCTCAGTTAACAATACCAATGATAAAAAAAATATATGTTCCAGTTCCGCCAATAGAAGTACAAAAAGAGATAGTTCGTATATTAGACACTTTTACAAAATATCAAGATTTATTAAATAGAGAATTAGAATTAAGAAAAAAGCAGTATGAGTATTATAAAGGAAAATTATTAACTTTCGGCGATGAGGTAGAAAAAAATACAACTTAAAGATTTATTTTATACAAAAAATGGTTATACTCCTTCAAAAAGCAATCCAGAATTTTGGGATTCAAAAGATGTTTCTTGGTTTAGAATGGAAGATATTAGGGAGAATGGAAGAATATTAAACGAAGCTATACAAAAAGTTTCTTTTTCAGCTATTAAAGGAAATGTATTCCCTAAAAATTCTATTATAGTTTCAACTTCAGCAACTATTGGAGAACATGCATTAATAACATGTGAGTCATTAGCTAATCAGCGTTTTACATATTTAATTTTAAAAGATGAATATAAGAATAAATTTAATATATTTTTTCTATTTTATTATTGTTATAAATTGAAAGAATATTGTTTAAATTGTTTAAATCAAGGAAATTTTGCTTCTGTTGATATGACTAAATTTAATAAATTTGAATTTCCAATTATAAGTTTAAAAGAGCAGGAACGTATCGTTAAAATACTTGACCAATTCGACACGCTATGCAATGACATCACTAGGGGGCTGCCTGCTGAGATTGAATTGCGTAAAAAGCAATATGAATACTACAGAGATAAATTACTTACTTTTAAGGAGAAGAAGAAATAATTGTGTATTAAAATATTTTTTAAGTTTTTTGTTTGTGGTGGCTTTGCCCCCACGCCCCCAGTTCTTTTATTGGTATAAAAGAACCAAAAGAACTGCATTTTGATTAAATCTATTATATATTTACAAAGATATAATATTATTTTATGTATATCTTTTAATATAAAGTTATAGTATTTGCACTTTTTGCAACTTTTTGCGGCGGGAAAAAGTTGAGTAAAATAAAAATATTTGAGTGTGCCAGTAGGCTAGCACCCCAAGTTATTTTTGCCGACGCTCTGCGTGCCGTAGGCAAGGCACCTACTCGGTACGACCGTAGGGTGGCACAGCTAGGCGAGTATGAAAAAGGAGTCCTTCATATGCAAAACAATGAAAAAATTGAAGTTATCAAAACATCTGATGAAAGTACCGTTGTCGCTAAATATACTCCAATACAAAGAAATAGAACTAAATATCAAACCGAAGCAGAACTCGAAGAAGAATTTATTAAACAGCTCACCGAACAGGGATACGAATACGTAAATATAAAAAATGAAAATGATTTAATTAAAAACCTTAGAACTCAATTAGAAAAATTAAATGATTATACTTTTTTTGATACAGAATGGAATGATTTTTTTAATTCTGTGGTAGCTAATGGAAATGAAAATATAATAAACAAAACTGAAAAGATACAAGAAAATTATATTCAAAATATAACTTTAGAAAATGGCTATATAAAAAATATTAAACTTATAGATAAAGATAATATATATAATAATAATTTACAAGTTATTAATCAATACACAGAAACAAACTCAGAAAGAAAAGCGAGATATGATGTTACTATTCTAATAAACGGTTTCCCTATGGTTCATATTGAATTAAAAAGAAGGGGCGTTAATATAAGAGAGGCTTTCAATCAAATAAACAAATATGGAGAAGAAAATTTCTGGGCTGGCTCAGGACTTTATGAATATGTGCAATTATTTGTGATATCAAACGGCACTAATACCAAATATTATTCAAACACCACAAGAAAACTTCATGTGCATAATACTCAAGATCAAGTCAAAACATCAAATACTTTTGAGTTTACTAATTTTTGGGCAGATGCTGAAAACAAGATTATTCCAGACTTAGTTGATTTTACAAGAACTTTTTTTGCAAAGCACACTCTATTAAATATAATAACTAAATATTGTGTATTTACTTCAGATAAAAAATTATTGGTTATGCGTCCATATCAGATTGCAGCGGCAGAGAAGATTATAAACAAAATTATAATATCTGAAAATCATAAAATAAAATCCAAAAAAGAATCAGGCGGTTATATTTGGCATACCACAGGAAGCGGAAAAACACTTACAAGTTTTAAAACAGCAACTCTTGCTAAAAGTCTTCCCTTTATAGATAAAGTGCTTTTTGTAGTTGATAGAAAAGACCTTGATTATCAAACTATGAAAGAATATGATAAATTCCAAAAAGGTGCCGCCAACAGCAATACCTCCACAAAAATATTAAAATCGCAATTAGAAGACAATAGTGCAAAAATAATTATTACTACCATTCAGAAATTATCAAGGTTCATACAGAAAAATGAAAATCATGAAGTTTATAAAAAGCATATTGTAATGATTTTTGATGAATGTCATCGTTCTCAATTTGGCGAGATGAATGATAAAATAAAAAAGGCTTTCAAAAATTATAATATATTTGGTTTTACAGGAACACCTATCTTTAAAAAAGAGCAGGATAATGAAAAATACCCAAATCTAAAAACCACTGAAAATGCTTTCGGAGAAAAACTTCACACATACACTATAGTAGATGCCATTCGTGATAAAAATGTTTTGCCTTTCCGCATTGATTATTTTAATACTGTAAAAGAAATAAACAATGACACAATAAGTGATAATGAATTATTTTTAAATGATAAAAGAATTGAATTGGTAGTTAAATACATATTAGAACATTTTGAGCAAAAAACTTATAGGAACGCTTCTGATTCAAGTTATAGTTATGATATAATTGCGAATGTAGAGGCTATGGCTAAATCAAAGTATAACACTGTTGCAGAGATAAAAAAGCAAGAAACACTTAAAGGCTTTAATTCTATTTTTGCAGTATCATCTATAAAAGCGGCTAAAAAATATTATAAAGAGTTTCAAAGACAAATGAGTGAAACTGAAAACAAATTAAAAGTTGCTGCAATATTTAGTTTTGTACAAAATGAGGATAATGAAATAATTCAAGATGAAGAGTTTGAAACAAAAAATCTTGATAAGGATTCAAAGGAGTTTCTTGAGAATACTATAAAAGATTACAATAAAATGTTTAACACAAATTATGACACATCTGATGATAAATTTGAAAATTATTATAAAGATGTTTCAATGAAAATGAAAAACAATCAAATAGATATTTTAATAGTGGTGAATATGTTTTTAACAGGTTTTGATGCTCCTACATTAAACACTTTATGGGTTGATAAGAGATTAAGAATGCATGGACTTATACAGGCTTTTTCAAGAACGAACAGAATTTTAAACTCTGTTAAGGCTTTTGGAAATATAGTATCTTTTATAAACTTGGAAGAAAATACAAACGAAGCACTTGCTGTTTTTGGCGATAAAGAGGCTAAGTCTGTAGCATTACTCAGAAGTTATAAAGATTATATGGATGGTTATGATGAAAGCGGAGAGCATGTTTTAGGCTATAAAGAAATTGTTCAATTGCTTAAAACAAAATTTCCTATTAATGCTGACTTTAATACTGAAGAAGAGAAAAAAGAATTTATTAAATTATTTGGGGATTTATTAAAAATTAGAAATACTCTTTGTGCTTTTGACAATTTTAGGGAAGAGAGAGAGCAGATAATGTCAGATATAGATTTTCAGGACTATAGCGGAAAATATAATGATTTATATACTGAATTTACTCAAAATAAAAACAATAATAATCCTGAAATAGAAAATATACAAGATGATGTTGTATTTGAAATAGAGCTGATTAAACAAGTTGAAGTAAATATTGATTATATACTTTTAATAGTGTCAAAATATAATAGTGAAAATAAAGACAAGCCTACTATAATAGAATATGTTAGAAAATTAATTAATGCTGGTATTGAATTAAGAAGCAAGAGGGAATTAATTGAAAACTTTATTAATCAAATGAATACTTCTGAAACAGATATTCAAGAAGAATTTTATAAATATGTAAGAGAGGAGAAAAAGAAAGATTTAAGTATATTAATTAAAGAAGAAAATTTAAAAGAAAAAGAAACTAATGAGTTTATATCAAGCTGTTTTGAATATGGGGAGATAATAACTTCAGGAAGTGATATTGATAAAATACTTCCTCCAATATCAAGATTCAGCAAACAAGGAAACAAAATTGAAAAAAAACAAATAGTTGTAGAAAAATTGCAGTCTTTCTTTGAGAAATATTCTGGTTTAGTATAATATATATTATATAGCTTTTTTATATAGGAGAATTTTTTATGAAAAAACTTTTTATTATGTTATTTATAATTTTTGCTTTATCATATGTTAATGAAAATTATGCTCAGAGCAGTAGTAAAAAAGTTAATATAAGTTTCGATTACACAAAAAGAGAGGGTTATTCAAGTAATCAAATAGCTGCTTGGGCAGAGGATAGCAACGGCAATTATATAGCTACAATATACATTACAGATTTTACAGGAAGAAGAGAAGGCTGGACATACAGAAAACAATCTCTAAATAATTGGCAGAAAAAAGCTAATGCTAAAAGTATAGATAAAAAAATAATTGATGCCGTATCAAAACCTACGCCTAAACAAGGAAAAGTTAATATAGTTTGGGACTGCAAAGATAATCAAGGAAACATAGTAAAAGACGGTACTTACAGAATAGTTGTTGAAGCTACTATATATCAGGATAATAATGTGCTTTATACTTCGGTTATCAATATAGGAAAGCATCAGCTAAATATTCAAAGCCTGAAGCTCAAAAAATAGACATAATAAAAAATGTAAATGTAAGTTTTATGCCTTAAACTTAATTTACTCTTTTATATTGACATATACATTTCTATAGTATAGGATAAAATCCTTATAATATTTTATGAGGGAAAGTATGTTAAAAAATAAAAATATTTGCAGAATAATTGTATCTTTTATTTTATTAATTACAACTTCTTTCTTTTTGTACTCAGAGGAATATGACACCAATTACTATAAAAACCTTCTTGATAAAATGTTTACAAATGAAGATGAATTAAAAGAAATGGCAAAAGACCCTCAAAGATATATGGAAAACTTTTTTAAAAGGGAAGCAGAAAAAGCATTAAAAGAAAAAATAGAACTTTATAAAAAATATAATGTTATAGAAATAAATACTTTAGAATATGAATATCAAAATACTGCAGAAGGTTTTGGTGATTTAGAAGCTGTTAAGAAGTTTATACAGAAATATGATATAAACGGAGTATATGATGGATATACTTTGCTTTATACTTATTCAAAATATAATAGCAAAATTGATATAGTAGAGTTTTTGCTTAAAAATAATGCTGATGTTTATAAAAAATCTATTAATGGTAAAACAGCCCTTTACAGTGCTGTAGATGATTATGCTTATGATGTTGTTGAAATTATTTTGAAATATTATAAAAACAATGATGATATAAATGATGAGTTTTTGTTGGCAGTTAATGAAGAAAATGAGCCTATGTTAAAAAGTCTGTTAAAAAAGAAATTTTTATTCTTTGGAAATAAATTCAAAATGAATTTAGACAAAGGTCTTGAAATAGCACTTGATAAAGGCAATGAAGATATAGCAGCTGTATTAGTTTTAAACGGAGCTAAAACTGATAATTTTTTATATTATTTAAAATTGGTATTTGGTAAATATTTAATTCTTATAGTTATTATGATTGTTTTACTTTATGCTTTTATTTATGTATATAAAAGAAGATATATTTCTACTATTTATGAAGAAAGCTCAATGTTTATAACTTTTAAAGATAAAGTAAATAATATGTATATTTACTGTTATGCTTATTATGGCGGAGTAGTAT
>CAKVCJ010000048.1 GCA_934725655.1 uncultured Brachyspira sp. | reverse complement strand
CTGATGAGGAAATTAAAGAATTACTTGAGAATATTAGTCCAGATGACAGAACTTCATTCTTAGAATCTATAGATGAAGAAATGTCTAAAAATATATTAAAACTGCTTGGAAGCGAAGAGAGAGAAATTGCTTCTTTGTTATTGTCATATCCAGAAGGCAGTATTGGCCGTATGATGACGCCTGAATATATAAGCATAAAACCAGACTGGACAGTTGAAGAGGCTTTTGAGTATGTTAGAAGTAATATAGAAGAGGCAGAAACTTATACTACAATATATGTATTAGATAATAAAAGAACGTTAATAGGCTCTATTGCTTTAAGACAATTATTTTTCAGCGGACAGAAAGTACTTATAGGAGATATAGTTAATAATTGTCCGTATATATTAGCATATGAAGATAAAGAGAATGCTATAGAAATCATAAAAAAATATAACCTTCATTCATTAGCCGTTATAGACAATAAACACTCCATGGTTGGAATTGTAACTGTAGATGATATATTAGACATTGCAGAAGAAGAATATACAGAAGATTTCCACAAGATGGCTGGTATTACTTCTGATGATAATCAATTTGATGATAATCTAAAAATTACGCCAATATTTACAATGTACAAAAAAAGAATATTATGGCTTTTAGCTTTAGTATTTGTAAATTTATTTTCGGGCGGAGTTATAAGCATATTTCAAAACACGTTACAAAAGCATATAGTATTAGTAGCATTTTTACCGTTACTCATAGGAAGCGGCGGCAATGCTGGAAGTCAATCTGCAACTTTGGTTATACGTTCTCTTGCTATAGGAGATGTTGTATTAAAGGATTGGGTATATTTACTTTCAAAAGAAGTATTAGTCTCTTCAATATTGGGATTAAGTATGGCATTGGGGGCTAGTATACTTGGCGTTATAAGGGGTGGTTTTGAAATAGCTATAATCGTTAGCATATCTATGTTTAGTATAGTTTTTATTGGTAGCATTATTGGTTTAACTTTGCCTTTTGTATTAACTAAATGCAAATTAGACCCTGCTATAAGCGGTGCTCCTGTATTAACTTCTATATGTGATATTGCTGGTGCTGGTATATATTGTTCCATAGCTACTATAATTTTTTATATATTAGCTAAATAAAAAATATTAATTTGATGTTTTTATAATATATTATATAATATAGTGAAATAATAAAAGGTATATTCATTTATGATGAGAGAAATAGAAATAGAATTACATGAAGCTTCAGCTAATAACAATATACTTGCTGTAGAAATTTTATTAAAAAATAAAGATATAAATATTAATTTAGAAAATGTATTAGGACTTACACCTTTAAGCCATGCTGCTAAATTCGGCTATACCAAAATAGTAGAAATGCTCATAAAATCTGGTGCAGATGTAAATAAGTCAGATAAATTATTCATAACACCTCTAATGAATGCTGCTGCTAATGGGCATTATGATATAGTAAAACTCCTTATAGAAAATAAGGCTGATATTAATACAAAAGATGTAAACAATACAACAGCTTTACATTATGCCTCTTCTTCTAATCATACTGATATAATAAAATTATTAGTAGAAAATAAGGCCGATATTAATGCTAAAACAGATGTACATATAACTCCAATAATGCATTCTTGTCAGTTATCAAATTATGAAGCGGTGAAGTTTTTGGCAGATAATGGGGCTAAACTTGATGATACAGATATTTATGAAGAGAGCGTATTACATTATGCTATATCCAGTGGAAATATAGAAATAGTAGAATATATATTAAATAAGCAAGAATTAGAAATACCAAGATATGCTCTTACAATAGCTTCTATTAGCGGTAATTTATCGCTTGTTCATTATATACATTCAAAATTAAAAGATGATAGGAAAGAAAATATATTTTCTAGTGCTCTTATGTCGGCAGCACACAATGGGCATTTAGATATTGTTAGGTACTTTTTTGAGACTTCTAAAAAAGACGCTCCTAAGGCTATGGCTCTGGCCTCTTCCGGCGGACATAAAGATGTAGTTCAATATTTGCTTATGAATAAAATATCACCTAATGGTATATCTGATGAAGGTAAATCAGCTTTAATTTATGCTATAGAATCTTCTAATAAAGATATTCTTGAGCTTTTAATTAAATATAATGTTGATATTAATATGCCTGATGATGATGATATAACACCTTTAATGTATGCTGCAAGTGTTGGAGATATTGAAGTAGTAAAAAAACTTTTAGACAATAATGCTGATATTAAATTATCTGATAATTTAGGAAGAAATGCTCTTGCCCATGCTGCTATGAGTGGAAATATAACTATAATTGAACTTTTGCTTAGTAAAGGTTTAGAGTTAAAAAATAAAAAAGGCAATCTTAATCTTTTAATGTGGGCAGTAATATATGATAATTTGAAATCTGTAAAATATTTAATACAAAAAGGTATGAACATAAAAGATAAAGATAAAAATGGATGGAATCCTTTTATGTTTGCCTGTGCTAAGGGATATATGGATATTATTGAATATATATTAAAAATATATCCTGATATATTAGAAGAAAAAAGCAACAATAATGAAACAGCATTAATAATAGCAGCAGATAATGATAAAGCAGAAGTAGTTAATTATTTGCTTTCTAAGGGAGGATGTGTAAAAGAAAAAAATTCAGAATCTTATAATGCTTTAGAAATAGCTATAATGAAAGATAATATTGAAATATGCGAATTATTTATTAATCATTATAAAATAAAATATCCAAATTATAATTTACAAGAAGAGTATAATTTAGCTATAGAAAAAGGAAATAAAAAAATAATAGATTTTTTTAGAATCAAGTAATAAAAAATAATTGATGTCAAATATTAGGATTGTTATTAATATGATAAATGGAAATGATAAAGAAAAATTAGGGACTATTGGACTTTTTTTAACTGCGTTGATATGGGGATATAGTTTTGTTGCGGTGAAGGTTGTTGTAACAGAGATAGATCCTTTTTATCTTGTTGGGTTTAGAAACTTTTTTGGCGGAATATTTTTATTTTTAATATTTTTCAAAACTACTAAAACTATAAATAAACAAGATATTATATTATCTATACCTATAGGAATAGCTTTATTCTTAGGTTTTTTTCTGCAGACTATTAGTGCAAAGTTTATTACAGCATCAAAGGTAGCATTTTTTACTAGTTCATATGTTATATTACTTCCTTTTTTTGCTTGGATAATATACAAAAAAAAGCCGCATATAGCTGTATTTATAGCAGCATTTATGGCTTTAATAGGATTATATTTACTTACTTCAGGAGACGGCATAACGAATATTAAAGTTGGAGATTTATTTGCAATATCATGTGCTGTGGCTTTTGCAATTCATTTGATGTTAATAGATAAAATAATATTAAAAGTGAATGGTATAAAAATGGCTTCTTTGCAATTATTAGTTGCTGGAACAATATCACTATCATTAGGATTTATAACGAGAACTCCTTTAAATATTTCCAAAATATCTAATGGAACAATCTATTCATTACTCTATCTTGCAATAGGGGCAACAGCTATAGCTTATTTACTGCAAACTGTTTCTCAAAAATATGTTTCTCCTCACAAAACTGGAATAATATTAAGTTTAGAATCTTTTTTAGGAGCTTTGTGCGGAATTATTTTTATGCAAGACCCGCTTAACTTCAAAGTTATAACTGGAGGGTTACTTATAATAGTAGCTATATTTATATGCGAACTTGGCGGAAGAGATGCTAAAAATTAATTTCCATTATTATTTTGATTTTGCATAGATTCAAGTCTCTTTCTCTCACGTTCAGCCTGCTGTAATTCTGACTGCATTCTGTAGTAGGAAGCTAATCGCTGCTGTCTGTACTCTTCTATTCTGTCTCTTTCAGCGTCCATACGCTTTTTATTATCATCAAGACGAGTTTTTGTCATAGCAATACTATTTTCAACTATTCCCCTAGTCTGTGAATAAGGTGTTACAAAGTCATTCATAGCATAAGCAACGCCAGTGTCTGGTATATCATCTCCAGAAGTATCATTAGCAAATAACTCTTCTATACCATCCATTTGAGTTTCTATCTTATTCATAAACTTCTCTTCATCTATTTGTAAATATCCTTTTTTCACTACAGACCAATCCTCCCCAGCATTTCCTCTGTTAATGCCTATTTGGTCTAATAAAGCTAACTCCTCTCCATATTCTGTTTCATAAGGAGCTGCTATAATAGATTTGATTCGCTGTGATATATTATTAACTAAAGTATTACCGCTAAACACACCAATATAATATAATTTCTTTCTTAAAGCAGTATCACTAAGCTCAGGGTCAAAAGTAACCCCTAATGTATTTGCTAAATCTATCATATCAGTTCTGCTCATAGTCTCTAAACTTTCCATTACATCATTATTTAAAGGCATATGAGTAGTATCATTAAGTAAATCTATAACATCATTATAAGCACTTACAAAATTAACTATAGCGTCCACTACTCCCTCTTTATCTACTTCTATTGTAGTGGCAAATGCCTCTGGCGTAGGTTTTAAAGCTGTGATATTAAGTCCGTCTACAACATCTTTAAACTCATTGCTTTCACTAATTACATCTATACCATCAACAGAAGCTCTCGCATCAGTTGCCTCAGATATTAAATAGTTTGGAGCATCCTCCTCTCTGCCCATATCCTCAACCAATAAATCTTTATAAAAAATATTGTATCCTTCATTTTTATTTATAAGAACTACCTGAGTAATAACATCGCCCTCTTCAAACTGACTTCCTATAGGTATATTTAATCTCTGCCAAGTTGAACTAATAGTAGGCAAAGCAAAAAACTTTTCAACCTCATCTCCTGCCTTATTAATATATTTAACTCCTATTATCTCAGAATTAAATCCTGTAGCGTCTATTGCTTGAGGAACTTCAGCTTCAGCATCTTTTTTAGCAGCCCTCTCTGCTTCAAGAGCCTCTTTATACTTTTTTATATCCTCAAATGTCCTCGAACTATCTGCCGGGGATAATCCTTCACCATAAAGCTCAACATCTTTATATATTACACTATCTATTTTATTGAAAGTAAGCCCCGTATCTGGTATAGATAAATCAACAGTAGGAGGCATTATAGGAGCTTCCTCATCAACATCATCTAAACTGTCAGAAGCCCTCGCTGTAATTGAAATAGTAATATTCTCATTCGCTTCAGCCTCTCTATGCAAAGGCATCGATAATTTATTTACACCCTTTAATACAATAAAATCATTCTTTATCATATAATTCGTAGTTAAATTATCAGATTCATCTTTCCATTTATTTATTAAACTCTCATTGAATATATGTCCTAAATATCTATAAGGTCTTCTTGTAAACATATTAAGCTCTTTTAATATAGCCGCATCATCACTTACCACTTCCACTATGTTTTTAGAGCCTGTTTTAACTAAGTCTATAGTGAGAACTTGAAGATTTTTTGACTTTTGTGTTATTGTTGTTTTTATTTTTTTACCGAATGCTTTCTCTAAAGTTTTTTGCAAATTAACTAAGCTTCCTCCTGCAAAATCTATAGTATATTCATCTTCTGCAACTTTTAATTTTATAGTACCTGCAGGAAGTGTGTCATTCATATTATATGCTTTTGAAGAGAATTTCTGGCTGCCTGCTAACTCTTTAATTTCTATATCATAAGTAGTTGTACTTGCAAGTCTATTAGCAGATACAGTAAAATAATCTGGAACGCCCTCTCCTGTACCAACATAATTTTTAAAAGGAGAGCGAAAACCATACAATTCTTTAGAAGTAGTTGTTAATATATTTAATCTGTTCTTTAAATCTTCATACGCAGATATTTCACGCTGATAATTTTTAGCATTGTCAGCAAGGTTTGAAAGAGTAAGACTTCTCTTATTAACTTCAGCATCTACTGCATTTTTATAAACGTCTTGAAGAAAAGCATCACTAGTAGCCATATATAAAATTCCCCTAAATTTTTTATATATAATTAAAAACTAAAATATACATAATATGTAAAAATATATTTTACTATATAAATATATAAAATATTTCGGTATAATGTTAAATATAGTTAGCATAATATTTAAAAACTATTCTTCTATATTTTTTATATCGTTTATAATATTGTCTATATTTTCCAACTCTTCAACAGAATAATCTTTTAATTTCATCGCTATAGAGAGTAATTTTTCGTTTTTTCCCATATCGGCAATCTCTTCATTACAAAGAAGCAAAGATATAGGTATATTTAACACTTTAGCTATCTTATTTAAATTAGTAATAGATATATTTCTCTTTCCAACTTCTACTCCTTGCAAATACTTTGGAGATATTTTTGCCATATCAGCTATATATGATATAGTTCTTTTTTGTGATTTTCTTATAATTCGTATTCTCTTGCCAATATAAGATAAAAGAACCAACTCATTATTTTCATTATTATTTTTATTCTCTTCTTTTTTATAATCTGACACAACTCTCTTAAAAAAATGCTTCTTCAAATTATTTTTATCCATCTATTAAACTCCTGCCATTACAGACTCTTTATAACTATCTAATATTCCATTTTCTCTAAAACTATAATGAAGATTACCTGCTATTATAATATGATCTAACACTTTTATATTAATCATAAAAAATGCCTTGTATATTATTTCTGTAATTTCAATATCTGCCTTGGAAGGCTTAGCTATACCAGAGGGGTGATTGTGAGATAAGATAACATAAGAAGCCCCTAAAGATAATGCCTTATCAACCAAATCCCTCGGATAAATAGTGGCAGAATCTATAGTGCCTCTAAATATCTGTTCAATTGAGATAAAATGCTTATTAATATCGAAACATACTAAAGAAAAAGTCTCAAATTTTAATCTGCCCAATTTTATAGTAAGATACTCTATTAAATCCTTTTTCTTCAATTCTAAACTATCAACTCTTAAACTATTAAGCAAATAGTATTCTAAAAGTGAAGATATACTTTTTAATATAAAAACTTTCTTTGGAGTTATCCCCTTAATCTTTAATAGTTCTTCTTCACTAGCATTCACTATATTATACAAATTACGAAACCTATAATAAAGCTTATCCACTATATTGTTGGCATTATTTAAAGATAGCCCATTAGAAAGCAAATAAGATACTATTTCTTTTTCTTTGTCTAAATAAAGGCTTTCATAATTTTGACTTGAAATAAAATTATCACTAATAAACATAATAACATATCCTTTAAATTAAGTGTTGCCTATAGTTAAACAAATATTTTTTTAAAATAAGCTAAAATTAAATAAATTAAAACAATATTTAATTCATAATTTCCCCTTAAAAGATATATTTATTTATTTTTTTTTAATGCAAATTAGATAAAATATTGACTTTTTATATAATAGTTATATCATTTTTTTATATAAAGTTTTGGAGTGAATTATGACAAAAAAACTAATTATTATAGCATCAATTGTTAATTTATTTTTAATATCATGCTCATCAGATTCAACTTCTCCATTTGATATAGAATTTTTTATACTTCTTTTTGGCGGAGGAAGCGTAATAGAAAAAGAAAAAGCTATTACTGATCCAAACCAAATATCAAACTTTATAAAAGAACATAATGGAATATATTATGCTACATATGAGGATGAAAGCCTTGATTTAAGATACATAATAGAAGAAGATAAAATACATACTGGATATGGCACAGAATTAACTGGTACAAAAACATTATTTGGTACAAAATTACAAATATATATACCCGGAAAAACTACAGGAATCAGCGGATATGATAAAAATGATGAAATGTTTACTTTTAATTTTGCCACCAATCAAAATATATATTTATTTGCAAATGCTATATTTCATAAAGAAGCATACACTCCTCAGAAAGGATATAATTATAAAATAGGAGAAGCTATTGAGGAATTAAAACAATATGCTGGAGATTACTATTATTATGATTATGATGATACAAAAAAATATTATATACTCATAGATGATAACGGACAAATATATATAGATGATAATTTAAGCATAACATATTCAACAGCATCTATAGAAAATCAAATACTCACTATTACATATACTAAAATAGGAGGAACTAAAATAAAACAAGAATTACATTTTTATGATGATAAATTAATCTTTGGTAATTCTTGGATAAATGATAAACTGCAATATGAAGAATTAAAAAGACATGATTTGTTTACTCCTTATAATGGCACATATACAGGAAAAGATACAACTGGTAATATAACTTTAATTGTTGCTTCTACTGAGATAAAATTAAGCACTCTTGGAAGATACGATACATTTACCCCTGTAATGTCTGGAAATACATTAATTCTTTATCAATACTCATCTAAGTATCCTACAAAAGAACATAAATTTGTATTTGAGGGTAATACTGTTACATATACAAAACCAGATAATGCAGGAACTGTTATATTAAGCAAACAAAACTAAAATATTTTACATAAAAGCACTAAATATACTAAAAACAATATATAGTACATTGCTTTTTTGATAATTATATATAAACTTATAAATATATAAATTTGTGTAATTTTATTAAAAAATAATATCTAATGAGGTGTTTTATGAATAAAATTATATTAGTTTTTATAGCATTACTCGTTATCTCTTGTACTAACTCTACCACAAATACAAATATTTATATAGGTGATGGAACTGTAATAGATGAAGTAATTACAGATAATCCTCCTCTTACTAATCAAGTAATAACTGATCCAATAAAAATATCTGACTATTTAAAAAAATATAGCGGAAGATATTATTTAGAAACTGTAAATGAAAATAATATAACAAATAGAACCATAAAAGTGATAGTTGAAGATGGAATTGTATATGATGAAAAAGTATCGCAAAAATTGGGAGTAAAAACTTTATTTTTAAATAAATTGCAAATAGAAATAATGGGCAATGAATTATCTGATGATATTAATGAAAAAAATTCAAGAGTTGAAGTATTTGATTTTTATGAAGATAAAATGACAACTAGTGTAAAAAAAGTATATATTAAAGATATTTCTTTTATCCCTCAAAGTGAATTAGTAGGAGTTATAAAAGAACTATCAACATATGCTGGAAGTTATTATATTTGGGTTGAAAAAGTAAATACAGTCTCTAAAGAATATTTATTTTCTATAGATGAACAAGGACAAATATATGCTAACTCTAATATAAAACAATTAAATGCAGAGTTTAGTTTAAAAAACAGCATACTAATAATGAAGTATACTGAGGGAACAAGCAAAATAGAAAAAAATTATATACTAAAAGGCGATAGAATAGTAGAAGGAAGCGTATTAATAGATGATGTTGTAAAAAATGAATTAGAAACTTTAAATCGATCAGATTTACTTAGAGAATATATTGGACAATATTATGGTGATTATGTAACCTTATATATAGAAAACAATTATGTATATATAGGCACAAAACTTCCTAATGGACAATACAGTTATATTAATGGAATTGCATTGCTTCAAGGCAATCAATTAACAGTGTATGAATACAAAAATAACAGCACAAGCAATAATAAAGAGCATAAAATAATATTTAGTGAAAACAAAATAAATGCTGTCTACTATGATCCTCATAGCCTTAAAACTATAAATTTAATAAAAAAATAATATTTTCATACATATATTAGCGAATAAAGTTTTTTAATAAAATTATTAAATTATCATTGATAAAATAAAAAATATATGATATCATTTTGCTAAGTTATTTTGGGAGAAATATTTAATGAGAAAAGCAAGTAAAAATCCGTTTCTTGTTGAGATAGAAAGAAAATTTGGAAAAGATAGTTTTGAATATTCTGCATTTATGCGTGGAAGTAAAAAATTTAAAATAACTAAAGAAGAAATAGATG
>CAKVCJ010000047.1 GCA_934725655.1 uncultured Brachyspira sp. | reverse complement strand
TGAGAAAGATTTTAATAGATTTAAAAGTTCCTTTTAAAGATAGAGATTTAATTCCTATAATAGAATCAGAAAACGAAGCAGCGGCAATATATTTAGAGCCTTATGGAATTAATAGAATATCAAAAAATTATGCACTAAATAATAGCGATGAGTATGCATTAGAAATAGATTTTTTTTAATATATTTGTAAATTAATACAAAAAATGCTTGACAAAGTATAAAAATATGTTAGATTTGTGGCATTATGAGTATTATGTTGAGTTTAAAAATAGGCATCGCATCGCATCGCATCGCATCGCATCGCATCGCATCGCATCGCATCGCATCGCATCGCATCGCATCGCATCGCATCGCATCTTTTAAACTACTTTAATAAAAATCATATTTCATCTAATAACAATCAAAAGTTATTTATCATCAAAAATAATGGGGTAGAATACCCTTTTTATTTTATAAATTTTATTTTTAAAACAAGGAGAAAAAAATGAAAAAACTTTTAAAAGCGGCTTTAGTTTTAATGGCTTTAGCTTTAATGTCAGTTGCTTGTTCAAAAGCAAAAACAATGGGTATAGTAGGTGCTTACTATGGCGGTAACTTAAAAATGCAAGTTTCATCATATGGAGCTGCTTCTATTAGTGCTAAAGATGCTAGTATTGCTGAAGAAAATCTTACTTCTGAAGAATATGCAATGTCTTATTTTGGACAGTATAATTTAATGCCTTGGGATTTAACTGCTGAAAAAACTACTTTAAGCTATACTTCAAAAAGACAAATAAATGTTAATCAGGGTTCAAGTTCAGGAACACCGCAAGAACCAAAATATGTTGATGTTGAAGTTAAATTTGATTTTACTAAAGAGAAAGAAAATTATAAATGTGTAGTAAGCACTTCATTGCCTGAAGAAGTAAAAACTCTTTTAAATACCCAATTAGCATCGATGAACAAAACTGCAGTAGGTAATGATATAAAAATAGAATTAACAAAACCTATATCTAAATAATAATCAATAAAGGAGAAAATAGAAATGAAAAAAATATTAAAATTAACTTTAGTATTAAGCATTTTTGCTGTATTAACTATATCTTGTTCAAAAATAAAAACTTACGGCTTGGTAGGCACTTATAAAACTGACGACGGCAAATTTATAATGACAGTTACTCAAGACGGAAAAGCTTATATAGATTTAGCAAATGATAGAGAAGATGTAACAAAATTAACAGCTACTCAAAGAGCTTTTGTTAAAAGATTAACTACTGATAGTTATGATAGTTCAGATAGATTAAATAGTTCCTACTCATCATACGATAATGATAATGATAATAATAATAATTTTACTTTAGAGCCTTGGGATTTAACAGAAGAAAAAGCAGCTCAAACTTTTGAAATAAAAGTAAAAAAAGCAAGTGCTATGACACAAAATGAATATGGATATTATACTCCTTCAGCTTATGAAGATGTTACTTATAAAGCTGAGTTTACTAAAGACAAAGAAACATATAGTTGTAAAGTTACTATAAACATACCTGATGCTGTAAGAAATTTAAACAATCAATATGAAACTTCTACTTCTACTGGAACTGGTCAACCACAGTATACAATTAATAATAAATCTGCTGGATATCAAATAGATAATGGCGGAGAGATGACTTTCAAAAAATAATCTTTTCTCCTAAATAAAGCACATTTCAAAAAACGGCTTCACATTAGTTGGGGTCGTTTTTTTATTATATTAACTAATCTCTTTTATTCCGCTTTCTACATCGAAAACCCAATGCCTATTAAAAACTTTTTTATAAGAATATCCAAAAGGAAACTTACCAATAGACACAGCAAAAAAATTGTTTCCCTCTTTTCTCTGCTTTAAACATATATCAGCCAAATATTGAGGAATGTCTTCCATTATAAAATCTGATATCACTAATACATCATTATTATTATAATTTTTCATTATTCTATTTGCTTCGTAGAGAGCCTTATATATATCAGAGCCTCCGTAGTAGCTGAGTTTTAAGAATTTTATAAGTTCATCTACGCCGCTACCACTATTAAACTTATATGTGTATATTTCTGTGCTGAAATTAATGAGATAGGCATTTCTATTTTCTGCTATAGCCCTCATCAATATTTTAAACATTATAGATTTGGCAATATATTCATTTATACCTTTCATAGAGCCGCTTGTGTCTATGCATATAATCATATCGCCTTTACCGTCTTTATAGCCCGATGCTGTTTTGTTTTTATCTAACTCATTAAATGCATAATAACTTTTATCAAAGCACATAATCCTGTTTTCTATATATTTGAGTTTAAACAACTTTTCTGCTTCCTCATTGCAAAGAAGTGAAAGCTCCTCGGGAATAATGTTTTCTATGTCCTTAGAAAAATAAATACCAGATATCTCATCTTTAGAATCAATCTTTTTGTTTGTATAAGAATAATTATTTTTTAATTCTATATTTTTTGTTATTTTTTCTATATCTATTTTTTTGCCTATAGCGTCTGTTATTTTATCTATATAATTATTTTTATCAATATTTTCTATAAACTTGACCCACCTTTCTAATAAAGATATATCTTCTTCTTTTAACTCCCCAACTCTAAAGTCCCATAATACCGCTGTTTTTATTCTAAGTATATTAGACATATATCTTAATCTCTTTAATAATTTAATCCAAGATTCTATATCATTAATAAACTTATATCTTTTTTCTTTAATAGTGTTTATAGTCCATTCATTATTTTTTTTGTTATAAACTTCATTCCAATTTGATATTATATTTTTCTTTATAGCGTTTAAATTGTTGTTATTGTTTTCTAATTTATTAAGCCAAAATTTTGTGTCTACATCAAGAGAGTTAAACATATTCAAATTGTTTATTATATCTTTTTTGCTAATGTCTTTTTTATCTAACTCTTTTTTTGCTATTTCTAATTCTCTTCTTTTTTCTATATATGGATTATTGTTATATATATAATCATTTAAATCTTTTTTCCATTTTTCAATTTTTGTTTCTAATTCTTTTTCTATTTTTTCATCATTATTAAAAGAGCTGTAAAAAACTCCTCTCGCCATTTTCTCTGTTTTTTTTATTTCTTCTTTATAAGAATTATTATTAATGTTATAAAAATGTTTCATTGTTTTCTATTTCGCTTTTTAATTTTTCAGCGTTTAATTTTTCGCTTTCAAGGTTATCTATATAATCATAAAATATCTCTCTAAAAAAATTACACTCTTCATCAGACATAAATATATTTCTTGATATTTCAAAATTGTTTTTAATGTTGGAAATAATATTATCAATCTCTAATAATAAGTCATTTATAACATTTATATATTTTTCTTTTTTCTCTTTTTCTATTTTTTTAGCATTTAATCTTTTAACATTATACTCAGCCTCAAACTCAAACAATGCTTCATAATTTTTTGAAAGTCTGTTTGACAATAAACCATTTGTTTTTATAGCAGAGTTTATTTCAACAATGCATTTATCACTTCCAAAAAAATTGCATCTAAACTTTTTTGTTTGATTTCTGCTAATATCTAATGGATAAAAATATCCGTTTTTTTGTAATTGTTTTATTGGTATATAAATAATAGTTTCAGCTTTATTATTATATTCGTCCATAACAACATCAAAACTTTTTGCTATATAATATTTATCATCAATGTTTTCTGTATCATAAACCTTCTCTAAATAAAAACATTCATTGTCAATATCTGTTTTTATATTTTCAAAATTATTTTTCCATTCATCTATTAAATCATTAAAATTATAATATTGTCTAATAGCGTTTTCAGTAATTTTTTTTACAGCTTCAATATGTTCTTCTACGCTCCACAAACAATTATAAATTATAAAGCAATCATAAATATCAGCTTCTTTTTTGCCGCTTAAATAAGCCGACAGCTTTAACAAATATGCTATGTGCTGCCATCTCCTGTCTGATACATATATGCTATTATTCTCTTCATTAAACTTATCTATAGAAAGCTTTATATAATGAATAATATCAATAACAGTTTTTGAAAGTTTAATGTTGTTAGCACTCTTTCTAATTTCTATCCATTCATCTGTTGATATTTTTAAGTTATCATCTATATCTACAAAAGAATCAAGTTCTGTGTTTTGAAGTATCTTTTCAAAGTTATCTTTATCTTACATATTTATCGTTTTTTAATTCTTCCAAACTAATAGGCCCGAATATGTCTTCTGGTGTGCTAAACCTTTGCATCAAATACCCAAAATATTTTGAATCTTTAAACGCATATGATATTCTCTTTGCTATAAAGCTTTTGGCAGTTCCCGGAGGGCCGTATAAAAATATAGGCTTTCCTGCTATGGCACTTAATAGAGTTAATGCTACAATATTTTCTCTCTCATAAAGACCATTAGAAAGCAATTTTATAATATTTTCTATTTTTTTTGATAAATTAATATTTTACATAAATCTCTCTCATCTATTAAAAGTATATCATAGCTGTATCGTTATTTAAAGTAATTATATTTGATAATGTTTAATTTACTTTTATATGTTTTTTTGATATAATTATAAAAAAATTAAATAAATCATTTTACAAAAATAGTTCTCTTATGCTTTTTTATATAATTGACGAATATATATTAATTAATAAAAAATAATAAACCTATGCGGGGTAAATATGTATAAATATATATTACTAATACTTATAATTGGGTTGAATCTACTTAATGCACAAACTTCTTTAAGCAATGATTATTCTTCTACAAATAGCTATAGTGAAGATGGATACATTAGAAATGAAGAAGAGGCGAGGGCGGCATATAGTTTTGCTCTATACTATAAAGAAAAAGCGTTAGCAAGCGGAGTGCGTAATCAAGAGGCTATTAATAATTTAGAAAATGCAAAAGTGATATTAAAAGAGGTATTAAAATATATACAAGATGATGATATATATATTTCTCTTGCAGAAACTTATGAGGCTTTAGGAGAAATAGGAGAGAGCATAAAGATATATGATTCTCTTGTATTAAATAATCCTCAAAATATAGATATATTAATTAAGGCAGCTGAGAGAAATATATTTTTTGTAGGAGATTTAAAAAAGGCAAAATATTATCTTGAAAATGCTTATGAAATAGATAGAAGTTATAATGATACTTTAATATTATTAGGTTTTATTAATTTTAATGAAAGAGAGTTTCAAAATGCTGTTTATTATTTTGACAAAGTAAATACAGCTAAGCCTGCAAGTAAAAATTATTTGCAGTATTATAATTTTTATTATGGAATGTGCAATTTTTATTTGAGCAGATTTCAAAATGCAATAGACAGACTAAATAAACTTAATTATAATTCTTTATCAGATGTAGACAGACAAAATGCTGAATTTGCTGTAATAAAGAGTTATCAGGCTTTAGAAAACTATAATGAAGCATATAATAAAAGTTTAGAAAAACCTAATGCTTCTGTTTTAAGTGCTTATTTAAGTTTTATGGCAGATAAATATAATGAAGAATTATTTTCACAAATCAATAATAGTGTTAATATTCCGCAAGTATTGTCTGTTATTATAGAGGCTAAAAATAATGGTTACAGCAATGCTTTAAACATCATAGAAACAGATATAGACAGAGAAAAAATAGATTTGGATATAATTCAAACATACTATAAACTTGTAAATGAAGTAGGAAGCAAAGAAGAAAAAATAAAAGCAGAAATGGATATTATTAGTTTTTATTTGATGCTTGGAAACATAGATGCTTTGCCTAAACATATAGAAAATATTATTAATTATGACAGCAAAAATGAAAAACTCTATACTTTATATTTGCAGGCTGCTTTGAAGTTTGAAGAGCAAAATAATAAAGAAGCTGCAAAAGAAATGCTTTATAAATATGCTTCATTAAAGAAAAGTAATATAGCAGAAAATGAATTAGTTTCTTTAGTTATGACTTCTACAGATATAGGAGAATATGATTTTGCTATAAAAAATATTGAAAAGTTTGAAAGAGAAAAAGATTATTATAGTTATTTAAAATCTTATGTATATTATTTAAATAAAGACTTTGATAATGCCAACAGCTTTTTAAACAAAGATTTAGAGTTTTTTAAGAAAAATAAAAATCTTAATACTAATGATTACAGATTAAACATACCTTATGTTACAGCTCTTTCTGTTTCTAATACTAATTCTATTATGGAATATGCTAATTTTATATATTCTATAAATAAAGATTCTGCTGAGGGATTAAATAGTTTAGCTTGGGCTTTGATATATTTAAATATTGATGTAGATAAAGGTATATCACTTGCTAAAGATGCTGTAAAAATAGAGCCTAAATCTCCTCATTATATAGATACTTTAGGTTTTGGGTATTATTTAAAAGGCAATTATGATGAGTCTTTAAAATTATTATTAAAAGCAGCATTTTATGCAGATGAAACATCTAAGGCGGAGATTTATTCGCATTTAGCTGATGTTTATTATGCTAAAAAAGATTTTAACAATGCATTAAAATATTATAGAAAATCAATTTCTTCTATTTATAAAGAAAATAGTTTTGATTCTAAGAGAATAGAAGAGAGAATATCATCAATAGAAAATAATAAATAAAAAAACAAAATAAGAGAGGTTAGAAATAATGATAAAAAAAAGAATAGTTTATATATTTTTATTTATATTTTTTGTAGGAACACTATTTGCTCAAAATGAACAAGAGGTGATGAAAGAAGCTTTTGATAAGTTTTCTAAATCGCCATTTACTTCGCTTTATTCATCAGGAGGAGCTTTTTACAGCGGCGATGATTTAGACCAAATGCCTATGATAGTTAATTATTATAAAAATGAAAATAATAATAAATATATGACAGCATTAGACGGACTTTTAGGCGGAGTTGTTATGGACGCTAAAGTTATTAACAATGAGCTTACATTATATACTCAAGATTCTCAGGAGACAATTAAAAGAAACTTTAATACGTTTGCATTAGAAGCTCCTATTATGCGTTTTCCTAAACTTTATGCAGATATATTGGATTATAAGTTTATAGATTTAAATAAAAAAATAATAAGCAGCAATATCACGTTAGGCAAAAATTGGCATACTCTAAAAATTGGCTATAATGACAGAGTTGATACTATAGTTTTTTCTGCTTCCACTTTCCGCGTAAGGAGTTTCTCTACTTCATTTATGGATAATGTTGTTAATGTTGAGTTGGGTTCTTACACTACAGTTAATAATATACCATACCCTAAAGAGTTTATTATGAAGAGTAAAACAGATAAAAGAGAGATTCGCTACAATATCACAAATGTTTCTGCCGGCAATAATGCCAAAAATGCAGCTAAAAAATTAGGCTGGTAATATGATTTATGATGATTTGTGTATTGAATTAAATAAATTATCTTTATTTAAAGATTATGATGATGTAAAAAAAAGAAAGATAATAGATTATGCATCTTTAGCTATGGATTATAATAAAAATGTAAATATAACAGGAGCTAAAGACATTCAAACATTTTTAGATGAGCATATTCTTGATTCTCTTTTAGCTTTAGATATATTTAAAGATTATGATAATATTATAGATGTTGGAAGCGGAGCGGGGCTGCCTTCTATTCCGCTTGCTATAATGTATAATGATAAAAAGTTTACATTATGCGAGTCTAAAAGTAAAAAGTCAGATTTTCTGCTTATAGCGAAAGAAAAACTGCATCTCACTAATATAAATGTTGTATCAAAAAATGTGTATGAATTAAAAGAGAAATATGACACTGTCACATCGAGGGCATTTTCTGATATAAAGACTCTTATTAGAATATTTAAAAAAATAAAAACTAAAAATGCATCGTTAATAGCATATAAGGGAAAACTTCAAACAATAGAAGAAGAGCTTAAAGAGATTAGTGATATACATAAATATGATGTAAATATAGTGAAGTTGGATTCAAAAGAAAAAGAAAGACATTTAGTGATAATAAGAGACAAATAGGATTATATCTAAATAAGTATATTTTTAGAGTTTTTTATTTGTGGTGGCTTTGCCCCCACCCCCCCCAGTTCTTTTGTTGGCACAAAGAACCAAAAAGACTGCATTTTTTAGCTTGAAATATTGGTATTATCTTATTATATATTCTTAAGATATTAGCTATAATACTTGCACTTTCGCGAAGCGTGCTCAAAGGGCGAAAATTTTTTGCTGTGGGAAAAAGTTGAAGAAAAAAACTTATATTATAAAATATAATCATTTCAGTACATATATTTTTTATTTATTAGAAAATATATTCTTTATATAATTATATGGAAGCATTGTATTTTTGTCTGTATAATAAAAATATCCAATTGAAGCGGTGTCTTTTGAATATATTATAATATCATTTGGTATATTTTTATTTGTGCTTATTATATTTATTTTATAGCTGTTAGAATTTTCTTTAATAATTGGTATTGTTTTATTTAGAGATATGCTATTTAAACTTTTGATAATAAAATACACATCATTTGTATTTGTGATGTTTAGTAATTTATTTTGATATTCTATAGTAATTTTTTCTACACTTTGAGGGTAGCAATTTATGCCGTTGATTGGAGTTTTATACCATAATAAAAGTATGATAATTATAAATAATGGTATTAGGCTAACAAGTTTTTTTATATTTTTTTTAACTTTATCTTTCATCAATTATAATAAAAAATTAGCTTTGCACTAACAATTATATGCAAAGCTAATATAATATTTATAAATTATTTGCCAAATACTGCTTCATAATCTTTTTTGAATTTTTCTATACCTTGGTCAGTAAGAGGGTGTTTAGTCATTTGTTCAATTACATTATAAGGTACAGTAGCAATATCAGCACCAGCCAAAGCACATTCTGTAACATGTATAGGGTGGCGAACACTTGCTGAAATTATTTCTGTTTCTATTCCGTGAGTAGCGAAAATATCTGATATTGTTCTAATAAGTTCAAGACCGTCAGTAGATATATCGTCGAGTCTTCCCAAGAAAGGTGAAACATAAGTTGCACCTGCTCTTGCTGCAAGTAAAGCCTGATTAGCAGAAAATATTAAAGTAACATTAGTTTTAATTCCTTCTTTAGATAATACTTTTACAGCTTTTAAACCTTCTACAGTCATAGGAATTTTTACTACCATGTTTTTATGTATTTTAGCGATTTCTCTTGCTTCAGCTATCATATCTTCTGCTTTTACAGTAGTAGCTTTTACCTCTCCAGAAATAGGGCCATCAACTATTGTAGTAATTTCCTCTATTGTTTGTTTAAAATCTCTTCCCTCTTTTGCTATTAATGACGGGTTTGTGGTAACTCCGCAGATAACCCCCATCTCATTAGCTTTTCTTATATCATCAACATTTGCTGTGTCTATAAAAAATTTCATTATAGTACTCCTCAAATATATTTTATTTCATTAATTATATATTTAATTTTATTTAATTTCAATTTATTATATAATATATCTAATTAGGTTGACTTTTTTATTTTTTATTATAATCTAAAAAGCTATGAGATATTATATTATTTTGTTTATAATAATTATTAATTCTACAGTTTTTTCAATGGTTTCGGTTGAAGGTAAAGTTAATAGAAAGAGTATATATAAATGGCAGAATATAAAATATACTTTAACTTTCACAGGAGATGCTAACACTTTTAAGGCAGAAGGCTTGGACGAAAACTCTATAAGCGATTTTGAAATAATAAACAAAAGAATAGAAAGCGAAACTGTAGATAAAGAAAACTCTGATATTAAAACTATATACAAAATAATATACACATTAAAGCCAATTAATAAAGGCAAATTAAAAATACCAGAATTAGAAGCCCGTTATTATGAACTTGAGTGGGGAAACAATTTAATACCAAATGAAGAGACGTTGAATGAGTATAATATTAGAGTGTTCGGCAATTCATTTTTAATTATAATGATTGGACAGTGGGTACTTATAGTTCTTATAGTATACTTATTATATAAATTTATAAAAAAACAGCATAAAAATTAAAATGGAG
>CAKVCJ010000046.1 GCA_934725655.1 uncultured Brachyspira sp. | reverse complement strand
TATCTTCAACTGTCATACGAGGATTAAGTGAAGCATAAGGGTCTTGGAAAATAATTTGCATTCTTTTAGCATACTGCCTGTAATTATTTTCATTAACCTCTTCGCCGTCAAAAAATATTTTACCGCTTGTAGGCTTATAGAGATGAAGCAAAGTTCTTCCAAGCGTAGTTTTTCCGCTGCCAGATTCCCCCACAAGTCCAAAAGTTTCCCCTTTGTTTATGGTAAAAGATACTCCATCAACGGCTTTTACAGTCTGTATGTTTCTTCCAAACAAACCGCCTTTTATTTTAAAATGTTGTTTTAAGTCTTGTATTTCTATTAAATGTGTCATAATAAACTACTCTCTTTTATTGTATTAATTAGGCATTTGATGAAGCCAGCAAGCAGAAAAATGCCCTTTCTCAAACTCAGTTTTAGGAGGTTTATTATCTATACAAACCTTCATACATTCTTCACATCTTGTACTAAAAGGACAGCCAGCTTTCATATTAAGTAAATCTATAGGTGTTCCTTCTATAGGTATAAGTCTATCTTGTTTAATATCAATACGAGGCAAAGATTTAAGAAGCCCTAAAGTATAAGGGTGCTTAGGTCTTTCAAATATATCAAACACAGTACCTCTCTCTACTATGCCGCCGCCGTACATTACTATAATATCATCAGCCATATCAGCCACAATTCCAAAATCGTGGGTAATAAGTATAACTGCCATTTGTATTTTTTTCTGTATATCTTTTATAAGCTCAAGTATCTGTGCCTGTATTGTAACATCGAGTGCAGTTGTAGGTTCATCAGCAATAAGTATTTTAGGGTCTCCTGCAAGAGCCATAGCTATCATTATACGCTGACGCATACCGCCTGAAAGTTCATGCGGATATTGCTTTATTCTTCTTCTTGGTTCATTAATACCAACTAATGTCAAAAGCTCTACTATTCTCTCTATAGCATCTGTTGTACTTATTTTTTTATGAGTAGTTAAAGCTTCCATAAGCTGATTGCCTATGGTGTATACAGGATTCAAACAAGTCATAGGGTCTTGGAAAATCATTGATATAGAATCTCCCCTAATCTTTTGCTTTTCAGACTCTGGAAGTGTTATTAAATTTCTTCCTTCAAAAAGTATTTCGCCATTGGTAATTTTACCGGGCTCCTCAATAAGTCCCATAATAGAATAAGCAGAAACACTTTTTCCGCTTCCAGACTCTCCTACTATTCCTAATACTTTAGATTTGTCTAATTTATAAGAAATATTATTAACAGCCTTAACCTCTCCAAGCGGTGTAAAAAAAGATACGCTTAAATTTTTCACTTCTAATAAATTTTCCATTAAAATACCACCTTTATCTAAAGAGCCCTTATCTGTTTTTCATTCTAGGGTCCAAAGCATCTCTAAGTCCATCGCCCACCAAATTAAAACAAAGTATTATTACACTTATTAAAGCAGCAGGAAAAAGCAATTGATAAGGATAAGAATAAACTCCGCTAACCGCATTTGAAGTTAAAGAGCCAAGCGAAACCATAGGAGCACTTACACCCAAACCTAAGAAACTTAAAAAAGCCTCAACAAATATCGCATTAGGTATCTGAACCATAGCTGACACTATTATAGCACCCATAGCATTAGGTATTAAATGCTTAAAAATTATTCTGCCATGTGAAGTACCTAAAGCCCTTGCAGCAGTTACAAACTCCTGATTCTTTAATGCTAAAATCTGCCCCCTAGTCATTCTTGCCATATTAGTCCAATAAAGCAAAGATATAACTATAAATATACTAAAAAGCCCAGGCCCTAAAAGCCCAATACCTCTTAAAGATTCACTCTGTAAAAATAATTTATCCATAGGAGCTTTAAGCACTACAGATAATAATACAACAATTAAAAGTGTAGGCACAGCACTGATAATATCTACTATACGCATCATAATATTATCAAGCATACCTCCAAAATATCCAGATATAGAACCATATACTATTCCTATTAATACAACCAAAGTAGCAGAAACTATACCTATGAGAAGAGATATTCTCGCCCCTATCATACAACGCACAAGCAAATCCCTTCCCAAAGTATCTGTACCAAAAGGATGCTCTAATGTAGGCAAACTATTTTCAACCCCTCTATTTATCTGAGCATATTCATATTCCGATATTATAGGTATAAATATAGAAAGAAGAGTTATAATTGCTATTATTATAATAGAAACCAAAGCTACTTTATTTTTTTTGAATCTTCTATATGCATCCTGCCAATAAGTTACACTCTCTCTTTTCACCTCAGCAGAAGCCTTTTCAGCAACACTTGCCTTTACAAATAATGATTTATCTAAACTATTTTCCATTTAATCATTCCTTAAATTTTAATCTTGAATTTTTATTCTAGGGTCTATAACACCATAAGATAAATCAACTAAAAAATTCATCGCTATTAAAAAAGCACCATAAAATATAGTAACACCCAATATTGTAGGATAATCTCTTTGTGTTATGCTCTCAACAAAATACCTTCCAAGACCAGGTATATTAAAAATTTTCTCTACAACAAAAGAACCAGTAAGTATTCCCGCAGCAAGAGGACCTATATATGTAACTATAGGTATTACCGCATTTCTTAAAGCATGTTTAAATATAATTATGCTTCCAGATACTCCTTTAGCTTTGGCAGTTTTTATATAGTCTTGGTGAATAACATCAAGCATAGAACTTCTCATAAGCCTAGCCATAAAACTAAGCGAACTAAATGATAAAGCAAAACCAGGCATTAAATATTGCTTAAAAGAATCAAATCCATAAGCAGGAAGTAATTTTAATTTAACAGAAAAAATAATAATAGAAACTGTAGCAACAACAAAACTAGGCACAGCTATACCTAAAGTAGCCGCAACCATCACAGCTCTGTCTATTGCTTTACCTTGTCTAAGGGCAGCAATTATGCCGAATAAAACACCTATAGTAGTAGAAATAAACATGCTGAATATCCCAAGTCTAAAAGATACTGGGAAAGCTCTTACTATAGTGCCAGATACAGATTGGCCTATTTTTGTAAGAGAGGTGCCCAAATCGCCTTTAATTGCATTTTTAAGATAATTTGCATATTGAACTACAAGAGGCTTATCTAAACCATATTTTTTATTTAAATTCTCTAAAGCAACTTTACTAAGAGGCTTCTCTCCTACAAACGGGCCTCCAGGAACTGTATGCATTAAGAAAAAAGTGATAGTTACGATAACAAACAAAGTTAAAATAGATATAAACAGTCTCTTTAAAATATAATCAAGCATAAAGCATACCCCAAGTTGATAATTCATTATAGAATTATTAAAGATATTCTATTATATAATAAAAACATTGTTTAGTCAAATATAAAACATAAATAAAATTACATGTAAAACATCATGCATATTCTATTTCTATTAGCGACCTTAAAGCACTCTTAGCTTCACTTAAAAATCTCTGATTAGGATCAACTTTATAATTTTCGCCTATCTTAAATACTTCGGTACCGCTTTCTGATTTTAATTTTAAGAAAATAGTATACTCGCCAGGGTTTGAAGATATAGCATTTTGCAAACATAACAAATCCATATCATCAAATATATTTTTATTAACATAAAGAGCTAATTGTTTTTTGCCTGTAGTATTTTTTATGATATTATTATTATTTTCTCTTTTTATTATAGAGGCATCTTTAGTATTCTCATTAGAAGACGGCTTAGGTATCTTATTTTCTGTTACTAAAGTTTCGGCATTATCTCTTTTTATCTCTCTTTTTACTTCTTTTAAAACATTCTTTTTATCATTAAGTACACTGTCTAAATCTTTTATCTCTATAATGTTATTATATATTTTGCCAGAAAACTTATTTTTATCTCTTCTGCCTTTTATAAATATGCCCATATTTTCATCAAGCAATTCTCTATATTTATCTATCTTTGCTGTAATATAGAATACACCCTCCGTAAATAAATCCATAACTTTTAATACAAGCATAGGAGTATTTTTCTTTGCAGCAGTCTCCGATATATTCATTAAAATTGCTGGTATAGAAAACTCATATTTATCTTCAAGTTCTTCTAATTCAAGCAAATTATTAAAATACTTATAATCAATTTTTGTAATATATCTTGCAAAAGGATGATATCTTAAAGAAAAGCCTAAAACTTCTTTTTCATTTTCCATTAAGATATTATTAGGATATTCTACTTGCTTTTCTATCACTAAAGAAGCACTTCCTGTATCATCCTCAGACATAGAATCGAAAAGCATAGTCTGACCTGATAATGTTTCTTTTTGATAATTGGAAGCATGGGCAAGTATCGCATCAAGCGAAGATAATAATGCACTTTCAGTATGACCAAATTCAGAGAAAGCTCCGCATTTTATAAGCGTTTCATAAACTTTTTTATTAACCAAGTGAACATCCACTCTTTTTACAAAATCTTCTAAATTCTTAAACTCGCCATTATTTTCTCTCTCTTCCTGTATAGCTAAAGCAGCCTGAAGCCCTACACCTTTAACAGCATGTAAAGCATATACTATCTTTCCATCTTTTTGAGAGAATAAAGCATCGCTTTCAAAAACACTCGCAGTAACAACCTCTATATTCTTTTGTTTAATTTCGTTTAAATATAATGCTATCTTATCAGTATCATCTATAACTGTATTAAGCAAAGCTACATAATATTCCATTGGATAATGAGCTTTTATATATGCCTCCTGATAAGCTATTAAAGCATAACAAACAGAGTGAGATTTATTAAAACCATATTCAGCAAAACCTTTCATTGTGTCAAAGAGATAATTTAACAATTCTTCATCATATCCTCTTTCAAGTCCGCCGCTAATGAATTTCTCTCTCATAGAGTTCATTTTCTCTACGATTTTTTTACCCATAGCCTTTCTTAAATCATCTGCTTCGGCGGCAGTAAAACCTCCAATAACTCGGCTTATAGCCATAATCTGCTCTTGATATATTAAAACTCCCTGACTCTCTTTGAGTATAGGCTCTAAATCTGGGTGCTTGTATACTATTTCTTTTCTTTTGTTTTTTCTGTCAGCATAATCTTTATCCATACCAGAGTTTAAAGGACCAGGACGATATAATGCTACGCTTGAAACTAAGTCATCAAAACTTGTAGGCTGAATATTTATAAGCATCTGACGCATACCAGGACTTTCAAATTGGAAAACCCCTCCTGTATCAGCATGCCTAAATATTTCATAAACAGCTTCATCATCTAAAGGAAGTTTATCTATATCTATTTCAACACCGTATCTTTCTTTTATATCTTTTATAGCATCTTTTATAAGTCTTAAGTTTTTAATTCCTAAAAAGTCCATCTTTATAAGACCAGCACTTTCAACATAAGTCATCTCATATTGACAAGCCCTTGTTCCTGTTTTAGAATCCTGATAAACTGGAGCTAAATCGGCTATAGGATGAGATGATATAATTACACCGGCAGCATGAAGCCCAACATTTCTCACCAATCCGTCAAGCCTCATAGATATTTCATACATATTCTTTAATTCTCTGCTTCCCTCTATCTCTTTTACTAAAGCAGCACAATTAGGATGATCATATATATCTACAACTCTTTTTACTTCATTAGGTATGCTCTTAGCAAGCCTATCAGCAGTAGCTAAATCTATATTCATAACACGGCATACGTCTCTTATTACAGAACGTCCGCCCAAAGCTCCGAAAGTAGCAATCTGTGAAACATTATCCTTGCCATATTTTTTTGTTACATAATCTATTACAACTTCTCTCTTATCATCTTGAAAGTCAACATCTATATCGGGCATACTTTTTCTTTCAGGATTAAGAAATCTCTCAAAAAGCAAATTATAATCAAGCGGATTAACCTTTGTAATTCCTGTAGCAAATGCCACAATTGAACCAGCCGCACTACCCCTTCCAGGACCAACTGCAACATCATTGTTTCTTGCATAGTTAATAAAGTCTTGAACTACTAAAAAATAACCTTCAAAACCCATCTTAGCTATAACGCCAAGCTCCATCTCAAGCCTGTCCATAGCCTCTTTTGGAATATTGTTATTATAATACTTATTAAGCCCATCAATACACATTTTTCTTAATGCTGTAGTTTCTGTCTCCCCATTAGGAAGCTCATAATTAGGCATATAATAAGTTTTTGTCATTATATTTAAATCTTTGCATTGCTCTGCTATTTTTACTGTATTTTCAAAAGCCTTAGGAAGCTTAGCAAAAGATTTTCTCATCTCTTCTTCTGTCTTCAAATGAAACTCATTGCTTGGAAACTTATATCTTCTTGGCATATCTAAAGTAGCCTTAGTTTGTATAGCAAGAAGTATCTCATGAGCCTTAGCATCTTCTTTCAATACATAATGAACATCATTTGTAACTACTAATTCTATATTTTCATTTTTTGCAACTTTGTATAAATCACTGTTTAAAGTTCTTTCCTCAGGCAAACCATGATCTTGAAGCTCTATATAAAAATCTTCACCAAATATAGATTTATAATACCTCGCTAATTGCAAAGCCTGCTTATAATCTTTTTTTCTTAATGCTATAGGAATCTCTCCGCCCATACAAGCAGATAAACAAATTAAACCTTTATTATATTTCTCTATTAATTCATGATCCACTCTTGGTCTATAATAAAAACCTTCAGTATACCCAAAAGTTACTAATTTGCATAAATTGTTATATCCCTCTTTATCTTTCGCAAGAAGCACTAAATGCATAGCACTTTTTTCTTCAGAGTTATCTAATCTTTTGTCAAATCTTGTCTTTGGAGCAACATATACTTCGCAACCTATGATAGGTATAATCCCTTTGTCTTTAGCCTCAGAAAAAAACTCCATAGCCCCAAACATATTGCCATGGTCTGTCATAGCTATAGCAGGCATATCTAATTCTTTTGCCCTATCTATTAAACCAGGTATTAGCCTTTTGGTTTTGTCTGTCTTAGAATATAATGATTTAATACGAGCAGCTCCATCGAGTATAGAATACTGAGTATGTACATGCAAATGAACAAATGACATAAAATGATACCCCTAATTTTCTAAATCTTATTTTATACCTAATTATGTTAAATATCAAGTTAAAAATCGATTTAAAAACAATATTATAATACACTATAAATATTTACGGTAAAAAATGCTAAAAATTAAATTTAAATAAAATAATTTTTAAACATAAAAAAAATATTTTAGCTATTGACATTTTTTATTAAATATGCTATTATACTCAAACAATTAAAGATAAAAAAATATTCCGAGATAGCTCAGTCGGTAGAGCAGGTGACTGTTAATCACCGGGTCGCAGGTTCGAGCCCTGTTCTCGGAGCATTATTTAGCCCTATATTTATAGGGCTTTTTTATTGCAAAAAAATTTGTTGCAAAAAAAAAATTTATTTATTAAATAATTAACTTAAGAATCTACCCTAAAAACAACCATAGAACAATCATCATCAGGACTCCTATAATCTAAATACTCATAAAAATCCTTCTTAATAGTTTCTATAATAGTCTCAGCACTATAAGCACTATTATTTATAAACATATCCTTTAATCTATCTATGCCGTATACATCATATTTATTTTTTGATTTTGAAGCCTCAATAATCCCATCCGTAAAAAATAAAAATACATCTCCATTATTAAGCTCAATATTCTCTTCATCAAAGTATGCCACTGGAAATAATCCTATTATTGTTCCGCCGTTTCTATATTCTTTAATATTGTTATTTTGTATTCCAAGCAAAGGAGTATGTGAGGCATTTGAATAACTTAAAACTTTATTTTTTAAATCTATTTTTGCAACTATCATAGTAGAATAATACCCATTCGGCATCATATTAATTAAAGTATCATTTATATCATGAAGTAAATCTTTAACACTTGTGAAATTTTTAGATAAATCTCTAAATGCTGTTTTTATTACAGCTGTTATAATAGCCGCATCTATACCATGCCCGCTAACATCCGATATAATAAAAAGTATCTGACTGCTATCATTATTTAAATAAACATAATCAAAGAAATCCCCCCCTATTATCTCAACAGGATTATAAAAGGAGTAAGAAGATAAATGCTCATTATTAGGCATTTTCTTAGGAAGCATAAAACTCTGTATCTTCTTAGCATTTTTCATGTCTTTTTTATATTTCTTTCTTATATTGTCTAATACATCATATCTGCCCAATATATACATATTTTTTTCTTTTAATTTTCTTATAGCATTTTGATAATCGTATAATATATTACTTGTGATTTTTGAAAGCCTATATGTAACTCCATTATTTTGAGTTTCCATTACTTCTTTATAATTGCTTATAGAACTATTTAAATAAAAATATACTATAGAAAAAGAAATTAAAAAAATTAAAAACAATATAAGCAAAACTATAAATACTATCTTCGTTTCATAATAAATTATAGAAGCAATATTTAATATAAGAAATAGCAAAGAAAATACTATAGCAATAATCTTAAAAAATATTAATAATTTTTCATTTCTCATATATTAATTATTATAGATTATAACAAAAAGAAACAATTATGCAAATCTATCAATAATAAATAATAGTTTATAAAAAATATATTATTTTTTAAATATAAAAAATACAGCTAATATTAAACATAAAAAACCAATAAAATGATTAATTCTTAAAGTTTCTGTTTTAAAAAATACAACAGTAAATATTGTAAATATCGTTAGAGTGATAACTTCCTGCATAACTTTTAATTGCATAAGAGAGAAAGGCCCTCCATTTCCATTAAAGCCAATCCTGTTGGCAGGAACCTGAAAGCAATATTCAAATAAAGCAATCCCCCAGCTAATTAATATAACAAAAGGAAGAGATAATTTAGCAAAACCTTTCATCTCACTAAATTTTAAATGCCCATACCAAGCTATAGTCATAAATGTATTTGATAAAATAAGAAGCACTATAGTAGTTATACCTTTCATAAGTTTAAATCTCCTGTTTTTATAATGATTTATTAAATAAAGAAATAATTTATTTTACTAACTTAAAAGCTTAATATTGATTTTAGGATTTAAAGCATAATGCTGTTCTATTTTCTTTTTGGTATCATCTATTAAAGATAAGACATCAGAAGCCTTAGACATATCAGTAGAGCAATTATCAATATAAACGCATTCATTAACTATATAGTTAGGAAATCTTTTATGCCATCTCATAGTGCCCGCCTTCATATCGAGCCCTCCTACTCTCTCAACCATCTCATAAGCCTTTATATCATCAAAATCTTCAAATACAGGTCCAATATTAGCTTCTATCGGCGCAACAGAACCTCTTATATATCTAAACCAATCTATTCTATTATCTATACTTTCAGGAGAATCCTTCTCTAATCTTAAAGTAGCAGATAGAATAATCATATTATCTTTAAGTTTTATATTAGAATCCAAATACTCATCTTTAGAAATATCTTTAATAACCATTAAATCTTGATACAGCACTGTTAAAGTTTCTACAATATTCATAAAAGATATTCCAAAAGATTCAAGTTCTCCATAAATAGCAGACTCTATTCGGCTATTAACCAAAGCAACAAACTCTAAACCTGTTAAATTTCTAATGCGGGCCTCATGCGAAAGTCTCTCTAAAATGGCAGAACTATTAGCCTTTAACATACAATCATCTAAAAACTCAAAATCTTCAAAACTCCCTTCCATAGATATAATAACTCCCTCATATCCCTCATCAGATACAAGGAATTTATTTTTATCTTTTATCACAAAATATTTTATATTATTTTTATTTAAAAAAACAAGTAAAGACAAAAGTTCATCTACATTCTTTACAGTAACATATAAATCTACTATCCCACCCACACTAAAACTAGTACATTCTTTAAACGGACGATTTTTATTGTATGTAACATTATTCTCTTGTAAAAAATCTTCAAGAGCCTGATAATTTTTTTGCATAATCATTGCTAACCTTTACTATATTACCAGCCCCCAAAGTAATTATTACATCTCCGTCTTGTTTTATTTTTTCTAATTCTGGCAATATATCTTCTATATTTTTTATAT
>CAKVCJ010000045.1 GCA_934725655.1 uncultured Brachyspira sp. | reverse complement strand
TTATAATATAGATATAGAAAATTATTTAGCAGGTGTTACTAAAGATATTAATATTAATTTAACAAGAATAAAAAAATGGAATATATCTAAAGGGATGAATATTGATTATTATTTTGAGAAAATATTAAATATAAAGACTAAGAATTACTTTAATGCTGGTATTTTACTTTTAAATTTAAAAAAAATAAGAGAAGATAATATAGTTGAAAAGTTATGGCAATTTACAGAGGAGAAAAGTCCTTTAGAATTTCAGGATCAAGATGTTCTTAATGCAGTATTTGAAAATAAGGTTAAATATATTGATTTGAGATGGAATTTATCAAAAGATGTTAAGTGGATTTTGAGAGAGAATACAGATGATAAAGTTAAAGCTGAAATTGAAGAAGTTAGTAAAAATCCTTTTATAGTTCATTATTTAGGTGTAAATAAGCCTTGGGAATATAATAATATACATTATTATGATTTTTATTTTTTAGATGATTGGTGGAAATATTATAGAAAAACAGAATTTTATAAAGAAGAAGATGAAAAAGTATACAGATTAATGAAATTAGATTATAAAATTCCAGGCTATTATAATTTCTTTGAAATATTGTTTTTTAATCGTTCTATAATTAAATTTTGGATAGAGAATAGAAAGATTATGATAAAGATTTTTCCTATTAAAATTAGTGTTATTTTAAATAAAACTAAAGATGGTAAGTTGAGTATTTAATATTATGAAGATAAAAGCAGCTTTATTAATAGATGAATTTTTTGGAGGATTTGGAACGCCTTTTGGAGGATATGGTTTTTTAGCGAGAAATTATATATGTAAATACATTCCAAATAATGATATTAGTATAGATGTGCTTTTGTTTATGGATAGCAATGTAAATGATATAATATCAGAAAAAGTTGATGATGTTTTATTATATAAATTTCCAAAGAATAATAATTTAGTAAGAAATTGGTTAAGAGATCAAAATTATGATATATTTTTATCTATAGAATTGACTTATCCTTCTTATGAAATTATGAATTTAGTATACGATGAGAATTTAATACTTTGGATACAAGATCCAAGACCTAATTCTGTATGGCTTAAAAGAAGAAGTTCCGTTACACTTATTGAAGATCCATGTGTTTCTGATAAATTTGCTTCAGAATTAATCAATTATTTATATAGAGAAAATAGAATTACTTTTATTTCTCAAGGATTTTATTTAAATGATTTAGCTAAAAAGCTATATAATTTGCCTAATAATGTTAATATTCAATATATGCCTAATCCAATAGATTTGGATTACGATTTCAAATTTGATATAAAAAATAAGAAAAAACAAGTTATATTTTTAAGCAGATTAGAAGCTCAAAAAAGAGCTTGGATTTATTGTGAAATAGCAAAGAAAATGCCTGAGTATGATTTTTATTTAATGGGTAAATTTTTTAGAGATGAAGATAGAAATAAAAAGACTTTAGAAAAGTATATGCAGGATAATATTGCAAATTTACATTTTACTGGGCATTTAGAAGGCGAAGAAAAAGATAAATTAATAAGAGAATCAAGGATTTTAGTTAATACTTCTATTTGGGAAGGTATTCCTATTTCTTGGCTTGAAGCTTTGCAGTATGGTACAGCTATAGTAAGCTGTTTAAATAATGAAGATATTCCTTCAAGATTTGGGGAGTATGTCGGCGAAATATTAGGTAATGGTTTAGATAAATTAGATGTTTTCGTTCCTGCAATAAAAAAGCTTATGGAAGATGATTTATACTATTCTGAAAAAGCAATCAAAGCTATAAAATATGTCAGAGATACACATAATCTAAATAATTTTATAAAAAATATGAGAAAGTTGTTAATTGGGCAAGTAAAAAAACAAAGAAGCGTTATTGCAAAAATTAAAAGAAAAAATTATACTCCTAAACCATTTTATAAATATATAAATATTAAACTTACTTATAACTGTAATTTAAAATGTCCTTATTGTTATCAGTTTGACTCTAATATGAATAGATCTACATTATCTATCGGTAAAGATCAAATAGATAATTTATTAGCTATGATAGGTAATGAGCAATATTATCTAATATTGGATGGAGGAGAGCCGTTCGTATTTGAGCATATTAAATATCTTACAGATAAGTTGTCAGAAGCTAATGTTAGAGTAAAAGTGATTACTAATTTGATGGCAGATTTTGATAACATTAAATATTTTTTACAAAAATTAAAAGACAAATTAGATATATTTCAAATATCACTTCACTTATCTGAGTATAATGATATTAATATTTTTTATGATAGAGTAAGGATGATATTAAATATTAGAAAAGAACTTAATTTAGATTTTAATGTATTTATACAATCATTAATCACAAATGAAAATTTTAATCAAATATTATCTGTTAAAAAAGATATAAAAAATATGTTTAATTTAGACTTATTTCTTGATAGACTAATAAATAATGAATATTATAATTTAAATAAATATTCAAAGGAGATAGAAGAATTTTTTAATTCAAAATCAGATAGTATAAAAGATACATTATCTGATAATATAGTCTGTTGGTGCGGCTTATACTATTTAAATATTGAAGCTGACGGCTGTATATATAGATGTTTTACTGAGCAGTCAAAGTTAAATTGTTTAGGTAATTTATCTGATTTAAGCGGTATTAATATTTTAGATAAAGCAGAAAAATGCTATATAAAAGGACAAGGAAATAAATGTGCAGCATATCATTATTTTGAAAATTTAAAAATGATTGTAGATAAAAATGAATTTATTGATTAATATTTAAAGATTATTTTGACATTTTTGATATCATACTATATAATTTAGAAATGAAAAATAAAAATATTTCTACTATTAATACAATTCATTTTGATATTACTGAGTTTTGCAATTATCATTGTGAATATTGCTATCAGGGTATTGCTAAAATACATAAACATATATCTGAAAATGTGTATAATAATTTTTTTGATTTTTTATCTAATCTTAAAGATCAATTTACTGTACATTTAATAGGCGGTGAACCTTTTTTATATCCTAATTTTTTTAATATGGTTGAAAGAATAGTTAGTATGGGGCATAAAATATCTTGTACTACTAATTTTTCGCATTCAAAAAATATATTGGAAAAATTTGTTTCTATAGCCAAAGGAAATATTTCATTTATAGAGATATCTATACATTTAACACAGATTAAGAATTTAGATGAGTTTATTGATAAATTATTATGGTTTAAATCTATATCATATTTAAAATTTGAAGATTTTCAATTAAATTCTATCATGTTAGAAGATAATTTTTTGCAAATAAAACAGCTAAGAGAGAAAATAGAATCTATAGGATTTAAACTGAATATACAAAGAGTTTTTGATAATAATGGATATTGTACTTATTCTGAAGAAATTGAGAAATGGCTTGAAATTAACAATTGCATAGATATTCCTTTATATATGGTTATTGGAAAAGATTTTGCTAATGTTTGCGGTGTAGCATGCAGAACAGGAAATAAATTCTTTAAAATATTAATAGATGGTAAAGTGACAAGATGTTTTAATGATCAGGAATATGGGTATAACTTATTAGGTAATATGAATGAATCTTCTAAGGTAAAAATACTTCAGGATTATTGTCCATGTCTTTCAGTTAATAATAAATGCCGTTGTTATGCAGGTTTTATAAAATTAGGACAGATAGACATACAAAATAAAAATATTTATAAATATAAAAAAATAAAATATTTTTCTAATTTGAATAAGAAGTTATTGAAAACTAAAATGAATTTTTTAAAGTTTTTAATAAAAAATATAAAGTCTGAAAAATTAAAAGAAAAAATTGAAAATAAAATTTCAAAATTACAATATATAATTGATAACATACTCATATATAAATATTAATAATTAATTCCATTTTGAAATTATTTATAATCATTATTTTTATAATAAAATTATATATGAGTAAAGTTATATAATATTAATAATTCTTTTCAAATCAATAATAAATTAATTGCCTTATTTTTAATAATATAGTATAATATCTAAATGTTAATAGAATATAATTCATATTTAGCTTCAATCTTCAGAAGTCAAGTCAAGTCAAGTCAAGTCAAGTCAAGTCAAGTCAAGTCAAGTCAAGTCAAGTCAAGTCAAGTTTTAGTTATATTGACTATTACATTACTTATATTCTTTATAAGTTATTTTTTTGGGTGTAGTATATATGGTATATGAAATCTTATTTATAAATATATATTATTGTTTTATAAAAATGGGGTCACTATAAATGAAGGCAGCAATATTAGCAGGTGGTCTTGGTACTAGACTTGGGGAAGAGACTATAATAAGACCAAAACCTTTAGTAGAAATAGGCGGTAAACCTATTATATGGCATATTATGAAACATTATTCGCATTATGGAATTAATGATTTTATAATATTGCTTGGTTATAAAGGTTATATGATTAAAGAGTTTTTTGATAACTATAGAAGACATTTATATGACATGAAAATAGATTTTAGAAATAACAAATCAGAAATAATAAAATCTGATTTAAATATAGAAGAGGAAAATTGGACTATAGAACTTATTGATACAGGCGAGAATAGTATGACAGGCGGACGATTAAAAAGAGTCTATAAATATTTAAAAGATGAAAAAACTTTTTGCTTAACTTATGGCGATGGTGTTAGTAATGTTAATATAGCAGAAGAAATTGAGTTCCATAAAAGTCACGCTAAAATAGCAACTATGGCAGCAGTATTTCCTCCAGCAAGATGGGGTGCTATAAATATTAATAAAGATAATATGATTACAGATTTTGTAGAGAAACCCAGAGGAGATAATGCTTATATAAATGGCGGCTTTTTTGTATTAGATACTAAAATATTTAACTATTTAAAAGATGATTTAACTATATTTGAACAAGAACCATTAATAGAATTAGCTAAAAATAAAGAACTTATGGCATTTAAACATGATGGCTTTTGGCAATGTATGGATACACAAAGAGATAAAACTTTGCTTGAGGATTTATGGAATAAAGGAAATGCTCCATGGAAGACTTGGAAATAAAAAATATATTTGAATTTTTTAAAAATAAAAAAGTATTAATAACAGGTCATACAGGTTTTAAGGGAGCTTGGTTTTCAAAATTACTTTTAATACTCAAGGCTAAAGTATATGGTATATCTTTAGATGCTGGCAATTTATCATTATATAATTTGATTAAATTAGATAATGAAGTTAAATCATATATACAGGATATTAGAGATTTAGAAAAAATTAAAAATATAGTAAAAGAAATAAATCCAGATATAATATTTCATTTAGCAGCACAGCCTCTTGTTATAGATAGTTACAATAGACCTGTTTATACATTTGAAACTAATGTGATTGGTACTATTAATTTAATGGAAGCTATGAGAGAATTAGATAATTTAGAATGTGCTGTAATGATTACAACAGATAAGGTTTATGATAATAAAGAATGGGTATGGGGATATAGAGAAAATGATGTTTTAGGCGGACATGATCCATATTCTGCTTCTAAAGCATGTGCTGAGATAGCAATAAAAAGTTATAAGAAATCATTTTTTAAAGATATGAGTATAGCAAGTGTGAGAGCTGGTAATGTTATAGGAGGCGGTGATTTTGCTGATAATAGAATTATACCTGATATAGTAAGAGCTATAGAAAAAAATATTCCAGTAGAGTTAAGAAATCCTAATAGTGTAAGACCTTGGCAGCATGTATTAGATGTGCTTTATGGATACTTATTAGTTTGTTATAGCCTAATAAATAATAAAAATATTTCAGAAAGTTATAATTTTGCTCCAATAGATGAAGCCAACAAATTTACAGTTGAATATATTACTAAAGCTTTTATTGATAATATAGGTAAAGGAAGCTATATAATAAACTCGCCTGAAACTTCTAAAAAAGAAATGAATATGTTAAGATTAGATTCCTCTTTAGCAAGAAAAGAGTTAAATTGGAAAGAAAAATTTAATACTAAAGAAGCAATAAGACAAACAGCTATTTGGTACAGTGAATATTTAAATAAAAATGATATTAATAATACTACAGAGAAACAAATAAAAAATTACATAAAGGATAAAATATGAAAATAGAAAAAACAAATATAGATGGAGCCTATTTATTAGAAAATAAATATATAGAAGATGAAAGAGGGTATTTTTTAAGATTATTTTGTAATGATGAATTAAAAAAGCAAGGATTAGATTTTGAAGTTAAACAAGCTAATGCTAGTTATAGTATAAAAAAAGGTACTTTAAGAGGTATGCATTATCAATTAGCACCATATGCTGAAATTAAAGTCGTAAGATGTATGAAAGGCAATATTTTTGATGTAATAGCAGATGTTCGTAAAGATTCTCCTACTTATGGAAATCATTTTAGTGTTGAATTATCAGAAGAAAATGGAAAGATGCTATATATTCCTCCTTATGTAGCTCATGGTTTTCAAACTTTAGAAGATAATAGTATGATATGTTATTTTGTAGGTGCTTTCTTTGTACCAGATGCTTACGGATATTTAAGGTGGGATGATCCGTCATTTAATATTAAGTGGCCTAAATGCGAAAATAGAATAATTAGTGAAAAAGATAAAAATATACCAGATTTTAAATTTTAGAGGACAATATGAAAAAAGTTATAGTTACAGGTATTAATGGTTTAATAGGGCAATATATAGCTGAACCATTAAAAAAATTAGGGTTTGAGGTATATGGTATAGGCACTAAGGATATATTAACTGATAAATTTAATTATATAAAACTTGATATAAACGATACAGTTCAATTAGAACATCTATTTAAAGAAATAAAGGCTGAATATTTAATACATTTAGCTTGGGATACAAAAAAAGGTTATTTAGATTCTGATTCTAATTTTGATTTACTTGCTTCATCCATTAATATGCTTAAATATTTTAAAGAGAATGGTGGAAAAAGAGCTATATTTATTGGAACTTTAGCAGAATATAAATTTACGGATGAACCTGTAAAAGAAGATGCTGAGTTAAATTTACAGACCATATATACAAAGTGTAAAAATTCTTTGAGAGAAATATCTGAACTTTATTGTAATAAACATAATATTAGCTTTTGTTGGTGTAGAATATTTAATACATATGGAGAAAATGAAAAAGAATACAGATTATTTCCATATATAATTAACACTTTAAAAAATAATGAGAAAGTATCTATAAATTATTCTCAATTAGAAAAAGATTATATATATGCGGGAGATGCTGCTAGAATATTAGCTTTAGTTATTAATTCTGATATAACAGGAATTATTAATATTTGCTCTGGTAAAGGTATAAAACTAAAAGATTTAGCTATTATTATAGCAGAAAAATTAGGGAAATTTAATTTACTAGAGTTAAAAGAACTTAGTACAAAAGAACCTTTGATAACTATAGGAGATAATTATAGAATTGTAAATGAACTTAAATTTACAGATTATACAGATATTAATACTATAATAAATAAATTAATTATTTAGTTATATTTATTAGATTGTGGAGATATTATATTGAATAAAAAAATTATAATATTAGGAGCAGGTCTTGCTGGTATATCTGCTGGTTATAGATTAAAACAGAAAAATATAGACTTTGAAATATTTGAAAAAGAAAATGAATATGGAGGACTATGTCGGAAATTAAAAATAGGTCAATTTATTTTTGATAGATTTCCTCATTTTTCTTTTACAAAAGATAAAGAAATTAGAGAATTATTTGATATTTCATCTAATGAATATTATAGTCATATTCCAAACATATCTAATTATTATAAAGGTATTTGGCTTGGGAATCCTACTCAAAATAATTTATATCCTTTAGATAAAGAACAAAAAATAAAAATAATAGAAGGTTTTAAAAATAGACCAAAGATAGAAACTCCTAACAATTATCAAGAATGGCTTGATGCTTCTTTTGGGCACTACTTTGCAAAAGAATTTTCATGTAAATATACAAGAAAATACTGGACTACAGAAGCTAAAAATATGAGTATTGATTGGATTGGTTATAGAATTCTAAAAAGTTCTTTAGAAGAAGTAGAATATGGTGCTTGGAACAATGAAGGTAAATTTAAATATTACGCAAATGAAATGAGATATCCAAAATTTGGAGGATTTCAAAGCTTTTTTGATTTTTGGACTCCAAAAGAAAATATTAAATTAAATCATAATTTGATTAGATGGAATATTAGGAAAAAAGAACTATTGTTTGATAATGGATATAAAACCAACTATGATAAAATAATATCTACTTTACCATTAACCTATATTGCTAACATCATTGAAGATATTCCAAATAATGTAAAAGAAGCAGCTTCAAAACTTTGTTACACCTCAGGTTATACTGTATCAATAGGACTAAAAGGAAAAGTAAATATACCTTATTTATGGTTTTATATATACGATGAAGAAATTTTATTTCCGAGGGTATACATTGCTTCTTTTAAATCACCAAATAATGTACCAGAAGGTTATAGTTCATTGCAAGTTGAAATACCTTGCTCTAAATTTAAAAAAATAAATTTAAATAATAATGAAATAGTAGAACATGCTATTAATAAATTAGATGAGATGAAGATATTTAATTCTGATCAGGTAGAATTTGCCCAATTAGATTACCATCAATACGCTAATATATTATTTACTACAGATACAGAAAATAATAAAAAAATAGTTCTTGATTGGCTAAAAGAGAATGATATACATATAGCTGGCAGATATGGAAAATGGGAATATTATTGGACTGATCAGACAATAAAAAGTGGATTTGAAACAGCTAATAATTTAAATTAATATTAAATTTATATATTAAAAAAGGAGTATAAAATGGATAAAATGAATATATGTTTTGTATCAGGTGAAGAATATGCCAAATATTTAGAAACTCTTATTGTATCTATTTTATTAAATTCTAATAAAGAAGATAATTTTCATTTTCATATTATAGAAGATAATATTAGCAATGATTATAAAAATGATATTCTCAAATTAAAAGAAATAAAAGAATTTGATATAACTTATTATCAATCTCCTAATATAGAGAAATATAAAAAATGGGCTAAACATTTTAAATCTGTAATGGGTGATAAATATGTATGGTCATATCAAGTATATTTTAGATTGGATATACTATTAATATTTAATAATATTGATAATATATTATTATTGGATGTTGATCAGATTATACTTAATAATAATATTAATGAGTTATTTAAGTTAGACTTTGAAAATAATTATATATCTGTTTTTCAACATCCTATATATTGGTGCAAAGAGGCTATGCTTTCGAATGTAAATTTGAAACAATTTTTTATAGAAGTATTGGGATTTGAAAAACCAGAAGAACATCATTTAGCAAGTAATAATATATTTTTTAATTTGAAATTAATAAGACAAGATTTTACAAATAAACAATTGGAAATAATGATTAATGAATGTTTTTTAAAATATAATCAATCTATATTTACAGAAGAGCATATTTTTTTATATATTTTTAGAAAAAAAGTGTTACATATAGATTTTAATTTAAATAAAGTAAATTACATACCTGATGATTATGATGATTTAAATACAAGAAATTTAAAATTTATCCATTATGGAGGATATAGACTTAAAAAATATTTATCTTATAATTATAATGAAGAAATAGATAATGCTTATGTATATTATTGGGAATATTTCTGTCAGACGCCATTTTATAAAAATAACTATATTGAATATAGTAATATACATATGGCACATTTAAGACGTTGGTTATTACAAGAAAGAGAAGAGCGTAAATGGCATATAGAAGATAGCAGAAAGTACAGTAAAAATAATTATAATAGATTATTAAACTTAATAGTATGGATAATTCCTTTCAAATCTTTAAGGGATAAAATTAGAAAGAAATATATAATTAATTAGTTGTATTAATTATGATATTATAGTATAATATGTAAATGTTAATAGAATATAATTTATATATGACTTCAATCTTTAGAAGTCAAGTCAAGTCAAGTCAAGTCAAGTCAAGTCAAGTCAAGTCAAGTCAAGTCAAGTCAAGTCAAGTCAAGTCAAGTCAA
>CAKVCJ010000044.1 GCA_934725655.1 uncultured Brachyspira sp. | reverse complement strand
TAATAGATAAAAGTTTTTTCATATTAGACTCATTAAATAGTAAAAGGGACGGTTGATTGCTCTTCCGTCTCTTTTATTGTATTTAAAATTTAACTAATTTATAATAAATTAGTTACAAATTTATTTTTTAGATTTATTTAATATATTATTTTATAAAAATGACAAATCATAGAATATTTTTGCAAGAGAACAATAGGATTCATTAAATATATTTTTTAATTTATAATATAATTCTTTATTTTGTTCATTAGGTTTATAAATTTTCATTATTTCTAAATATTTATTTATAACATCAAAATTTTTATATACCCCTATACCAACGCCAGCAGTTATAGCGGCTCCCATAGAACATGCTTCCTCTAAATAATTAGGTTTTAAAATATCTATTCCATAAATATCTGACATTATACTAAGCCAAATATTACTTTTCGCTCCACCGCCTATAACTACAATTTCATTTATAAAATTATTTTGTTTTCTAAATGTATCTAAAATTATTGAAAGATTCATTGCCACACCTTCTAATACGCTTCTTATAATATCCGCTCTACTATTTTCCATTTTTATACCTATAAATGAACCTTTTGCATTTGGATTCCATCTAGGACTTCTCTCTCCCATTAAATAAGGCAAAAATATAATACCATTACTTCCTGGAGATGAAGTTCTCATCTCTTCTTCTAAAACATTATATAAATTAATAGAATTATTTTTTAATATATTTTTTTCATTTTTGAATAATACATCCACAATCCATGAATATGCTCCGCCTCCACATTGCATTGTTCCAGTAGGCAAAACAAAGCCTGGCACTATATGCACCCAATTGAAAGTTTTCATTTCTTCATCATAAATTGGGGATTTACTTGTTATTGATATCCAAGACGATGTTCCCATAGAACTATGAGCTATACCTTCTTTAATACATCCAGTTCCTACAGCAGAACATACTCCATCTCCACCTCCAAAAATTACAGGAGTTCCTTTAGGTATATTGGACAATTTATAAGCTTCTTCTGTAACATATCCTGCTATATCTGTAGATTTATACAATTGTGGTAGTTTATCACCATCAATTCCCATAATATCTATTAACCTATTAGACCAGCTAAGCGTATTTAAATCAAGTAAACAAGTAGAAGAAGCGTCTGTATATTCTGTTACAAATTTACCTGTAAGCTTAAGTATTATATAATCTTTAGCATTTAATATTTTATAAGTTTTATCGTATATTTCAGGTTCATTGTTCTTTACCCACATAAATTTTTGTCCGCCATAAGATGGACTTATTCTATGGCCTGTTATATGGTAAAAATCTTTCTCGCTTATATTCTGCCTTATTATACTTTCTTCTTTAAGAGCTCGCAAATCCGACCATATGATAGAATTTCTAAGACTGTTACCGTGTTTATCTACACAAACACATCCCATCATTTGTCCACTAAAAGATATAGCTAAAATATCTTTTGGATTAACATTTCTTAATAAAGCCTGACTTGATAAACACACAGCTTTCCACCATTCATCTGGAGACTGCTCTGCCCAATTATTATTAGAATATATTACACTATAATTCAAGGTCAAGCTACTTACCAATATTCCGTCTATATCGTATAATACCGCTTTATTTCCAGATGTCCCCAAATCATGGGCTAATATATATTTACTCATAAAGCTTCCAATTAAAATTTAAAATATATTTTTTGTTTCTAAAAACTCATTTAAAATTTTTATGCTATTACTAGTTCCTATGCGTTCGACTCCTACATCTATCATCTTTTTACATACATCCCAAGATGCTATACCGCCAGAAGCCTTAACCTTTACAGTATCGCCTACAGTATATTTCATTAATTTAATATCTTCGAGTAAAGCTCCAGATGTTCCAAAACCTGTACTGGTCTTAATAAAATCTGGTTTTATTTCTTTAGCTATATTTGCAACTTTTACTATTTCTTCTTTTTCCAAATAGCAATTTTCAAATATAACTTTAGATAATAAATTGTATTCTTTACATAACAGAACTATCTTTTCCATCTCTAATTTTATATAATCATAATTCTTATTTTTTACTTCCGCTATATTAATTACATAATCTATTTCATCAGCACCGTCTTTAGCAGCTCTTTCAATTTCAAAAAGTTTGGTATCTATAGTAGTTTGTCCTAAAGGAAAAGATATAGCCGCACCTACATGTATATCAGTTTCTTTTAATATATTTTTGCAAAATTTTACTGGGTATGAATTTATGGCTACCATGCAAAAATTATATTGTATAGCCTCTAAACATAATTTCTTTAAATCTTCCGTATTCGCAAAAGCCTTTAAAAGAGTATGGTCAAACATTTTACATAACTGTTCTTTTGTAATATTATCGCTATTCATTTTTATTTATCCATTATTTATTTTTTTAGTAATTCGTCTATTTCATTTCTATAAGGCATAGACGGAGCCGTTCCCATTTTTGTAGTTGAAAGTGCCGCAACTGCTGTTGCGAATTCTACTGCTTCAAACAAATTGCAGTTTTCTGATAAAGCAGTAACTAATCCGCCAGTAAACGCATCGCCTGCTCCAGTAGTGTCTATCGTATTAACATCTATAGGATATATAATTTTTTCTTTATTTTGGTCATTTACATAGGAACCATTTTTTCCCAAAGTAATAACTACTTGTTTGACTCCTTTTTTAAAGAAAACTTTAGCCGCTTCTCTAGCGCTGCTCATATCGGTAACTTTTATATTTGTTAATGCTGATGCTTCTATTTCGTTTGGAGTTACTATAGTGACTTTACCCATTAATTCATCAGATACTTCTTTAACAGGAGCCGTATTTAATACTATAATTTTATTATTTTTATAAGCTATATCTATAGCTTTTTCTATAGCGTCTATATTAAGTTCTAATTGAGTTAAGAATATATCGCAAGCCTCTATTTCAGGTCTAAGTAATTCCAAGTCATTATCATTAATATTTTCACAAGCTCCTGCAGCTACAACTATAGAATTTTGCGATGTATTTTTATCAACAATAATTAACGCTATGCCAGTAAAATTATTATCGTCTTTAATAATATATTTAGGATTAAACCCTTCTTTAGTAAAACTATCTATTGCTACTTTAGAAAGTAAATCATTTCCTATTTTTGTCATTAAAGTAATATTACCCCCAGCCCGTTTGCATGCTGTAGCTTGATTAGCTCCCTTGCCACCAGGACCCATTTTAAAATAATTTGTAGCAACAGTTTCTCCAGGAATAGGCAAATGTTCTGACCTACAAGTTAAATCTACTACAAAGCTTCCAAGACATGTTATTTTTCCACCCATATAAACTCCTATTAATAATCTTTTCTTTTAAATCCATCTTTTTGAAACATATTATCTTTTCCAGATTCTTTTATTTGTTTGAATCTTTTATGATAAAATTCAGGTATTAAAGTTGTTTCATCTTCAAACCAAAGATACGGGTCCGTTCCAGCTACTATAATTATATTCCCCCAAGGAGAATACTCTCCAGTATGTATGAAACACTTAATATCTTTTGAATATTTAGATATTAAATCCGTATGCATTACTTCTTCTTTATCTGCATCGGTATATATATCTAATACTTTTTTGTATAAAGAAGGATTATTTGTCCTTAACTCTTTAGCGAATATTATTTTTTCTGTCACCATTTCGCTATCCATAAGCTTTAATATGAATTCTATAGTAGGCACATTCTTAACTATAGCTAAATCTATAACTTTAGCGTTATACGGGGTTGGAAAACCCGCATCCGTAACCATTATAGAATGCCCATGTCTGAGCTCAGATATTAAAGTTACAATCTCGGTATTTAAGATTCCTTTTCGCTTCATTTTTGTTTCCTCCAAAAAATTTATTCGTTATCTTTTTTTGCTCTTCTTAGTTGGTCTATATAAACAGATACAACTATCAAAGAACCTATTATCATCTCTAAAATAAACGGGTCTATTCCAAGTAAATTGCCGCCGTTTCTTAATAATTGCATTATAAAAGCTCCTAAAACTGTCCCTATAGCGCTTCCTTCCGCCCCAGTTAGAGAAGCTCCGCCGATTACGCTTGAAGCTATCGCGTCAAGTTCATAGGACTGACCAGCTGTGGGTATTCCAGCCCCAAGACGAGAAACTAATAATATACCAGCTATACCAGAAAAAAAACCGCATATAGTATAAGCCATATATATGTGTTTTCTTATGCTTATTCCGCTAAGTCTTGCTACCTCTCTACTACTTCCTAAAGCGTAAATATTTCTACCAGATGTGGTCTTATTTAAAAATACATGCGTAATTAAAATTAATAAAAACCATATTAAAAATAAAAATGGAATTCCAAGTATATTTATTTGAGATATGTTTGTTAATGATACAGGAACATTATTTATCATTCGACCGCCAGTAATAAACTTAACGAATCCTCTTAAAATAGTCATAGTCCCCATTGTAGCTATAAACGGAGGTATCTTCGCGTCATAAATTAAAAACCCGTTAAAAACGCCGATTACACCGCCCAAAACTAAAGCAACAAATACGGCTAAAACAACAGGAGTATTATGCAACACTGTTAATTGAGAAACTAAAACCCCTGTATATGCAACTATGGCACCGACCGACAAATCTATTCCAGCCGTAATAATTACAACCGTCATTCCAAGCGCTATAATACCATTAATAGATGTTTGTCGAAGCAAGTTATTAAGATTCGTATAAGTCCCAAAAGAATTTGGTCTCATAATTAATAAAGCTATAGACATAACTATAATAATTAAAACTAAAGTTCCAATAGTTCCTAAATTAATAGCCTTTTTCTTTTTATTCATTTTATTATATCCTCCAAATATAAAAATTAATTTAAACCTGACGCTAAAGCCATAATTTTTTCTTCGCTAAATTCATTCTTTTGTAAAATCCCCATATTTACTCCCTCATGCATAACCATTATTCTATCCGAGAGTCCCATTACTTCTGGCAAATAAGAAGAAATCAAAATTATTGAAACTCCAGATGCTGTCAAATTCTCAAATAACTTATATATCTCCGCTCTTGCTCCAACATCTACTCCTATAGTAGGTTCATCGGCAATAAGTATTTGCGATCCAGTTAATAGCCATTTTCCTATAACAACTTTTTGTTGATTACCGCCACTTAAGGAGTTAACGCTTTGATTTATATTTTGAACTTTTATGTGTAATTTATTCACATATTGTTTTGAATTATTTATCATTTTCTTTGCATTTATAAACCCAAATTTACTAATATTATCTAAAGACGGCAAATTGATATTATCTTTAATGCATAAATTTAAAGCTAAAGATTGATGCTTTCTATCTTCAGCTATAAAACCTATACGATTTTTAATTGCTTGTTTAGGATTTTTAAAACGGACTTTTTTATCGTAAATTTTAATATCCCCAGAAGACAATTTATCAGCTCCAAAAATCATCCTCATAATTTCGCTCCTTCCCGAACCAACTAATCCAAACATACCTAATATCTCGCTTTGCTTAAGATTGAAAGAAATATTTCTTATTTTATTATCAAATGAACTTATATTATCAACATCTAAAACAACTTTATCGGTGGAATGACTTTCTATATTATACATATCAACAAAAGACCTCCCAACCATTAATTTAACTAAAGTATTTTCATCCGTTTCTTTAGTATTAAGAGTATCTATATACTGACCATCTTTAAGTATTGTAACTCTATCGGATATTTCAAAAATTTCTTCCATTCTGTGAGATACATAAATAATTCCGCAACCTTGACTTTTTAAACGATTTATAATTTCAAATATTTGCAATTTTTCATCATTCGTAAGAAGGGCAGTAGGTTCGTCCAAAATAAGAATTTTTGCATTTTGATATATGGATTTTGCTATAGCTACCATCTGCTGTCCAGCTATGGGTAATTTTGATAACTTTTCTTTAGAATCTAAATCTATATTTAAAGCTTTCAAATGTTTATCGCTTTCAGAATAAACTTTATCCCAATCTATAATTCCGAATTTATTTTTTGGTAAATTCCCTAAGAAAAAATTTTCTCCAATAGTAAGCTGTTTAGCTAAAAATACATCTTGATAAACTGCAGAAATTCCATTTTGTTTAGCGTTTATAGGCTTATAAATATTAACTTTGTTATCTTCAACAAAAATTTCTCCAGAATCCTTTTGATAAACGCCCATTAATATTTTTATTAATGTCGATTTTCCAGCTCCATTTTCACCCATTAACGCTAGACATTCTCCAGAATTTAATTTTAGATTAACATTATCTAAAGCTTTTGTAACTCCAAAAGATTTGGATATATTTTTCATAAAAAGTAACTGTTTCAATTTATAACTCCAATATAGATTACTGCTCTACAATTTTATTTATCTCATTAAATTCTTTCTCGCCTATAACATCGCATTCTAATGCATTAATATTTGATAAAACCTGTTCTTTTGATTTCGCCCCGCTAATAATAGAAGTTATAGCTTTTTGATACTTTAACCATCCGTAAGCAAGTTCTATAAGTTTTACGCCAATCTTTTTAGAATAATTTTTCAACTTATCAACTTTATCCAAATATACTTTATCTTTTAAATTAGGATTTGCATTTCTTACATCTTTTGAATCTATTTTAGAAATATTAAAGCTATCCGTTAAAAGCCCTTGCATTAACGGACTATAAGGAAATACGGCTAATCCCATTTCTTTACAAAACGGCAATATATCGTCTTTCATTCTGTAACCAAGATTTATATTATGATAACTATTGCTATTTTGCTCTAAAACATTGTATAAGCCTTGAAAGGATACAATTTTTTTATTATTAGAAAACTGTTTTATGTCTGATAAACAGAAATTACTAAAACCTATATACCTTATTTTATTATTATCTATTATTTTTTGCATAGTAGATAGAACCTTATCTAAAGGAGTATTAGGGTCTGGCCAATGAAGTTGATATATATCTATATAATCTACTCCGAGTCTATTTAAACTATTATCAATTTCATTCATTATGGAAGATTCGGATAATTCATTTTTTGTTTGATGTTTATCATCCCATACTAAACCGCACTTACTGGCTATTATTAACTTTTCTCTACTATATCCTTTTATAGCTCTGCCCAATAATATTTCGGAAGTTCCAAAACCATAAACAGGAGCGGTGTCAAAAAAGTTTATCCCTTGTTCTATAGCCGTTTTTATGGCTTCTATAGAAGATTCATCGTTGGAGTTAGTCCAATTGCTTGAATTTCCCAATGACCAACAACCAAATCCTAATAAAGAAAACTTTAAATCTGGTATTCTATCTACTACACGATATATCATACTTTATCCTTTTATTTATTTTTTAATTTATTAATTAATACTCATTTCTGAGTTTTGGGTCTAAAACCGCTTTCATTTTTTCTTCCTGCATATTTTCTTTAGTTACAACAAATACGCCTGGATTAAAATACTCTGGAACGCTTTCATTATTTATAGAAGCCAAAACGAATTCAACTCCTTTATAACCCAAAGCCCATGGGTCTTGGACTATTAGAGCATTTAATATACCATCAGAAAGAGCTTGCACTTCTTCTGGGTCAGAATCATAAGCTACGGCAAAAATTTCCCCATATTTGCCAGTTTCCCTCAGAGCTCTTGCTACACCGTCAGCACTGTGGTTATTAGCACCATAAAACGCTACCAAATCTTTTTGCGATAAAATAATATCTTGCGAAATATTTAATGATTTTGCTATATCGTTATCGCAATATCTTGGAGGCAATATTTTCATTTGCGGCGCTATAACTTTCATTCTATCGACAAAACCTGTTATTCTTTTATCAATAACCTCAAATACATCTGGCGCCACGATAGCTATACTACCGCTTAAAGGTTTATTTTTAGAATTCATATAATCTACTAAAGCGTTTGCAACCGATGCTCCTCCTTCTATATTATCCGTGGCTATATGGGCATTTACTTCTGTGTTAATACTGTTATCTGCAGTTACCACAGGAATACCTAAATTTCTGGCATCATTTACCGCAGCTACTATAGAATCGGCGTTAGGCGGAGCAACTAATATACCGTCAGGTTTTTGAGATACAACATTTTCCAATATAGAAACTAATTGTGCTATATCGGCTTCTGTTGGTGGACCATATATGGTTACTTCTACTTTACCAGGATTATGTTCAACATATTTCCTGGCTCCTTCTGCCATAGATTGCCAGAATTCTGAATCGGTAGCTTTTAATATAACAGCTACTTTCTTTGCATCTTTTTGTGAAGACGCGCCTTGGCCACATGCCAAAAAACTAATTAAAACAATTAAAGATACTAAAAAGTTTTTCATTTTTTCTCTCCTCGCCATATATCATGGCATTTTTTTATTTTATTTCTTTAATTATGTTTACACCGTTACTCGTGCCTATTCTGCTGGCACCTGCATTTAGCATTTTTAAAACATCATCCAATGTTCTAATCCCACCTGATGCCTTAACCCCAAAATCGTTACCCACAGTTTTTCTCATAAGAGAGATATCTTCAACTGTAGCTCCTCTAGAAGAAAAACCCGTGCTAGTTTTTACAAAATCTGCCCCAACTTTTTTAGTTATTTCGCAGGCTATAATTTTTTCTTCATCGGTTAGCAAGCAAGTTTCTATAATAACTTTTAATAACTTATTTTTTGCAACTTCTCTTACCTTTGCTATATCCTTTTCAAATAAATCCATTTGTTTACCTTTTAAAAAACCTATATTTATAACCATATCAAGTTCGTCAACTCCATTTTTTATTGCGTTTAATGATTCATTAACTTTATCAACAGTGGATAAAGCACCGAGAGGAAAACCTATTACGGAACAAACTTTTACCGAACTATCATTCAATTTGTCTTTGCAATATTTAACCCAAGTAGGATTTACGCATACGGAAAAAAAGTTGTATTCGATAGCGTCTTCGCATAATTTACAAATTTCATCTTTAATGCTTTCAGGTCTTAAAATCGTGCTATCTATTAATTTAGCTATATTCTCTTTTGACAACATATTATATCCTAATTATCCTTTTTATATCATTTTTTATTTAATTATATTTAATAGTATAATATATCTATTTTATTTTATCAAGTATTTTATTTAAAAAATAATAAAAAATAATAAAAAATAATAAAAAATAATAAAAAATAATAAAAAATAATATGAAAAATTGATATACTATCATTAATTTTAGAAAAGTATTATAATTCAAGCATAAAAATTTTTTATACGGTGAATAAAAGTGGAACATGAAGATATAATATTTGTTGAAGAAAGACGAGAAAAAATAAAAGAATACATAAATAGCAGAAAAAAGGCTACGGTTATTGAATTAAGCGAATATTTTAATGTGTCAATAGCTACTATAAGAAACGATTTAAGAGAATTAGAATTACTAGGTTTATTAACGAGAACTCATGGAGGCGCACTAAAAAAATCAAAAGCTTCACAAGAATTAATGTTGGAATTTAGAAACGATAACATAGTAGCCAAAAGAAACATGGCTAAAAAGGCTTTAAGTTTAATAGATGATGGAGACACTCTTATATTAGATTCTGGAACGACTATACATGAACTTGCAAAATTATTAAATACTAAAAATGACCTTACTATAATAACAAATGATATTACTTGCGCTTCTATAGTTGAACCTTTTGGATTTAATATTGTAATTCTTGGTGGAATTCTAACAAATGGATTTCATTGGACTACTGGAGAATATACTTCTAAAATATTAAAAGAACTTAGTGCGGATAAAGTATTCTTATCTGCTGGAGGATTTTCTATTGAAAAAGGTATTTCTGTTGGCACTTTACCATTAGCCTATATAAAAGAGTTAATGATAAAATGTTCAGCACAATCTATATTATTATGCGATAATTCTAAATTTGAAAAATATAGACTTGTTAAATTTGCAGATTTTAACGACATAGATATATTTATAACAGATGTATTAAACGAAAATATAAAAAATATTATCGAAGAAAGCGGGGGCGAATTTATCGTCGTCTAAATATGCAAAAATAATATTATGGCAAAGGCTCAAAATTATTCTTTTTAGCGTATTCTATCAAGCTTTCTATTCTATTTACGCATCCGCCGCA
>CAKVCJ010000043.1 GCA_934725655.1 uncultured Brachyspira sp. | reverse complement strand
ATGTTGTGCGTACTTTTGAAGAATATTTAATCATATAAATAACTCCTTTAGATGTATTATATTAAACTCTTTAATAACTTTAATATTAAAGAGAGTAATACCTATTTTTATGAATATATTCCCATATTTTCAAACTGACCAAAATAGTATATCGTAAAAAAAATATTGGCAAATATCGGTGCAATTAAACTGTTCGTATATTCAAAAGAAGCAGCATTAATAGAAGTAATAATGAAACAAGAAACTATAAAAATTAAAGCCTCTTTCAAATTATTAAGCCTAAGAACCTCTTCAAAAGAAAATAACAAAGCAACTGCAAGAATTATAAAAAATAAATTAAACTCTTGAAATTGATTTTTAATAGATAAATATATTATACCATTAAAAAATAAACATTTAATTACACTCGCTAATAATATTAAAGTCCACTTCTTATTATTTCTTGAAGAATATAATAAATTAATAGGAGCAGACGATAATATATTATTAAATATAACATTTATTTTTATATTTTTATTAAATAAACTTATTATTGCTAATATTACTTCAAATGCAGAAACAACCGCAAAAATATTAATAAAAATATAAATAATATATTTTCTCTCTATAAATAAATATAACAAAATATTTTGTTTTTGCAAAACACTAATAATAATTGCAAATATAACTATTAAAAACCAATATATATAAGTACTTATGTAAATATAAATATCATCATAATCTTTTTTAGAATAATTCATAAAATTAAAACACAAATTATTTATGATATTTTTATAATTTAAAAATTTGATTATACTTCCTAATATAAAGCATATTATAACATAAGGCATAAGTTTTAAAAATATCAATTTAATTCCTCTCTTTTATTTCTTCTAAATGATAATATATATAAAATAAAGTTCTGCAAAAAATGAGTAATTGCAGGTGCTATTATACTAAAAGATGAATACACAAATAATAAAGAATATATAATTCCTATAATAAATTTCTGAAATACTGCATTAGCTCCGAAATATATATGATTAACAGAATATATAAAAGCTGATATTATAATAACAATAAAAATGTCTACACCTAATATATTATATAAAATATTAAAAAACACCTGTCTGAAAATTATCTCCTCGCATAAAGCACCTATCAATATAATTATAATATCAAAAAAAACATTGTTTTTATTTATAATTTCATGAACTTTTATTTTTTTAATCCAAAATTTATATTTAAAAAAATGAATGAGCATTGCCTCAAATATTTCTATGCCTATACATACAAAAGACGTAATAAAAGCTAAAATCACAAAATAAATACTAATATTATAATTAATGCTTCCAATATAGCCTGTAAAAAATGCAATTATTACAAATAAGAGATAGCTCAAAGCATTAGGCAAAATACCGCTTATTTTTCCAAGATTCAATTTAAAAAATATACCAATCAAAGAAGTCGGAAAAGAAACAGCAATTAGTACAAGAATAGCACTAAGGTAATGGGTGTGGAAATTCATTATTTGAAATTCCTCCATTTTTTATTATCCTCTGATGCTTACTGTAAGGGAAAGCAGGCATTGACATTTGAACAAGCTCTGGAACATACACACGCATTACATGCAAATCTTTATCAGATATTTCTGAAGGCGTAATATCCAAATAAACTGCATATTTTGACACATTATAAAGCCCTTTAAGTAAATATTCTAAATCTGATTCAGTATCTACTTCAAGATTTTTATATTTCTTTAATTCTATTTTCTCCTGCACTTTGCTGTTTATAAATTTAAGCTTTTTATCTCTATTATCTAAAGAAGCCCAGTAATTAACATTGCTGTCAAGGTTAAGATAATTTTTTGGAGATACAGTTTCCAAATAATCGGCAGGCATTGATAGAGGCCCATTAATATTTAATGTAAGTATAGCCAAAGCCTCCATAAAAGCCCTGTATATCACTTTTTTAGGATTAAGCCCTGAAGAAGCCCCTACAACAATATATGGACTTTTTTCGCTCTTATTTTCAAGCATAACAGTAAAAACATAGCCTAATTTTTTGTCAACTGTATAATCAAAAACTCTCATATTATAATCAATATCTTTTAAAATTGTATTAATAGTTTCATTAAGAACATCATCATCAATAATAACTTCTTTAACTTTGCTTTCTGTATACCATTTTATCATACAAGCGTCGCATTCTATAATTTCAGTGATAGCAGATTTTAAAGCTAATTTAATACTCTTATGACTTGCACTGCCCTTAGAAAAGCCGCCTATAAATATTTTTTCTTTTTTATCTCTTCTAATAATATGAGATAAAAAGAAATTCTGTGCAGGTACATAATACTCTTTTTCTTTATAAAATAAAGAAGGAAGAAGCACCCAAGACAATATATCATCTTCTGTAATATTTTCTAAAATTCCTATGCTGTTTAATTTATTACAATCTTCATCGCTGTATATTTTTACGTACTCAAATGGTATTACATTATTAGGATACTTTTCTTTTAATTGATTATAAGAAGCATATTTTAATTTTTCTTCAAAGTATAAATTTGCTGTAAATAATGCATATCTCTCAACCCCCTCGCCTAATAATCTAATAATAGCCTCATCTCTATAAATACCATAACCAGAAAGATGATAATTCACTTCAGCATTATCGCCTAATAATATTTTATGATAATCAGGAAGCATAGCAGTGCAAGTATTAATATTCTCAGCAATAACAGAATTAGCCTGCATCACTATGATAGAATCCATAATCCCAGTCTGATGTCCGCATATAGAGTTGTATTTATTTAATATATTTTTATGGCTTGGGTAATATTTAATCATATATTTTTAATCTCTTTAATTTAATAGCTTAATAATCATTCAATAATCACTTTACTATAACCTTGCTTGAAAACTTTTCTATTATTTCTTTTGAAGAAGTATACATTTCATTATATTTAGCCTTGCTTATATGTCCGCATGCCGCACAGAAAGGCACTCTTAATAAATCCTGAATCTGAATCTCTATAGAAGGTATATAAACATTAATAACGCGTCCTGATAGTTTGCATTTACCTATAGCAGCAAATAAAAATGCTTCATATAATGCAATAGAAGTAAATGTCTGCAAAATAGGTGTTATATAAGTTCTTTTGTGATTTTGTTTAAAATTTATAGTCTGCTTAACGAATTTATTATAAACTGATAAGCTTTCATTTCTTGCAATTACCCTATTTTCAAAACATTCATAACAGCCTGTTTCTTTGCCTTTTATTGTGGTAATATTCAAAAACGGCCCGTCTAATATTGATATAATCATAGGAATTGATTTCTCAAGTAAAAGCCTATTGATATTTCTAAGTAAATTTAATCTCGGCTTCTCTACGCTTACAACAACACATGATATATCATCAAATAACTTTAATAATTCTTTTTTATTTTCAATATATTCTATTGCATCAGTAGTATCTGTAAGATTTGCTTTTTCCAATTTTTTCATATCATCAACATTCATCATAATAACATTCATATACAAATCTTCTGACATTAATTTGGCATACTCTTTTAACCTCTCGCTGTCTGTTATAAACATTATTTTATTTTTTTGAACCTTGCTTTCATCTGGTATATCATAAAAATATTCTCCAATAAGCTCATAAATACTATTAAGCATATTGTTTTCATCATACTCTAAAAATCTGCTTCCTATAAGAGAAGAAATAATATCGTTTAAAAAATTACTGTCTTTTTCATCAAGAGAAAATTTCTTTACTATATTATCAAAAGAAATAAATTTATCATCAAAAAGTTCTTTAGCAATGAATATTAAAGCTTCTTTTACACCATCACTTAAATCATTAAGCTCTAAAGAAGCCTCTTCAAAATTCCATATTCCCTTTCTAAATCTAATCTCATCATCAGAATTAAAGAAAATACTCACATTATCATAAAGTTTAATATTTTTTTTAGCCATTTTATTATAACCTATTATTTTTTTATATATGTTTCTCACACCATAAATTTAATTATTTTATTTAGAAAGTAAAGTTAAATGCACAACATGATTTGTATTGCCGTCAATATTAAGCAAATCCTCGGATATAGTTTTATTAAATCCTCCAATATCGCATGCCAAAATACCGCTTGCAGCAGCAGTAAGCTGTATATTTTGAGCAATCTCACCAGTTTCTATTAAAGCAAATTGAAGAGCCATATCTCCGTATTTCCTCGAGTTTTCATATATGCTGTACACATAATAAATAGAAAGTGCTGCTTTTCTTAAATCTATCCCCCCTCCAAAAACATTATCATTATAATATTTTTCTAAATCCTTATCATTGAATAGTTTTATTCTTTCAAGCGAATGAGTAAAAGGCATGTATTTGTATATACCCTTTTCAAGATTATTTATATTAAGTGCCGCAATATATAAATAAATAGGATAAAGTCCCCCGCCTGAAGGAGCAGTACGAAGTTTTGACATATATTTATCGCCAAATGTTATAGTTCCGTATTCTTCTTTATTTAAATTAAAATCAAAATCCCCAGAAATACCATCTCCATAATAAAGTAAATTGGATAAATCAGTCAATGTTAATGGCTTGCCTTTAAAATCTCTTCTGCTTCTTCTCGATCTTATTACAGAGCCTATAGGAGCATTAATATTTTTATACGGCGGAAGTTTAACAGCGTTTCCTTTTTTATGAACCTCTTCCTCTAACAATACTCTATTACTTAAAGCAGCATCTATTGGAAATGATGAATAGCCTGTTACATCAAGCATTGCAGATAAATCTATTGATGATTTTTTAGAGTTTAAAAGATATTCTTCGCTTATATTTCTATTTACTTCAGAGTGCATTGAAGCTCTATAGGATGATTCTGAAGTTTTTATTCCTATAGTATCTGCATACATAGAAACAGGTATATTTGAAGAAAAATTTACTGCACTAAAAAGCAATGGTATCTCTTTTGATTCTAACTCTTCTTTGCTTATCTCTATTTTTTTAATATCTTTTTTCTTTATAATAGACACATAATATTCCTATTTTTTATAAATCATATCTCATATATAATACTAAAAAAATTTATTTTGTAAAATTTAAAATATTTATTTTAATAATTATAAAACATCTTTATTATTAACAGTAATCTATCAATTTTTTTATAATAAAATTTTTCTTTTTTTATAATAAATAGTTTATTTACTATAAAAAGTTTAATTATATTGGCAGCGTTAATATATGAATACAAATGACTACAAAGAAATAAATGAAGAATATATAGAAATACTCGGACAAGATGGGATATATAGAAAATATTCAGAATATAAACAAAAAAAAGAAAAGAAAAAAATACTATATTGGATTCCATTTATCTTAGCTTTAATATATATATTATCGCCTATTGATGTAGTTCCAGACAGAATACATATAGGCAAATTAGATGATATATTTCTGCTATCTATTACACTTTTATATGCAATAAAAAAAGCTAATTTTGTAGAAAACTCTATTATTAATATGATTATCAAAAATATAATACTATCAACAAGCATTACTCTATTTGTTTTAATGATATTTATATACATTATAGCTATTCTTGTTTAAAAAATCACATACTATTATACATATACAACCAAGCATATTATTATGAAAAAGTATAATTTTTAAATATATTTTTAAAAATATTTATTATAGATATTGATTACGTTATACTTAATTTATACAATATATAGTATAATAATATATATAAATGTAAAAAATAATAATAAGCATTTTTTAATTAATTTTTATAAAAAGGAAGTTATTTTATGATATTAAAACCAATAAGAAGTGAATTCAATCAAAATTTCCATGAAGTTATATGGAAGGCTAAAAATTACATAAGGGAACATTATGAAGAGTTAAAAAAATTACCTATTGGAAAACATCTGCTTGATAAAGAAATATGCGAGGGGGCTTTTATCAATGTTATGGAATATGATAATAAAGATAATCCGCCTTGGGAATCACATTTAAGATATGTAGATGTTCAAATCATCTTTGAAGGTTCTGAAGATTTTATTATAGCAAATACATCCGCATTAAAGCCAAAAAATTATGATGAAGCTGCAGACTATCATGATTGGGAAGGTGAAGGCAGTACTCGTTTAACATTATCTCAGGGAGATATGCTCATACTTCTTCCTTATGATGCTCATAGAGTAGGACTTCCGCCCAAAAGCGGTAAAACTCATGTTAGAAAGGCTATAGTAAAAGTTCCATATAAAGCATAATTCTTTTTAATAAATAATTGTTTATTAAGAAGCAACTAATAAAAGGAGACATTTAATATGAAGAAAGCCTTAATTGTTATTTCATTTTTAATGGCAATATTTACATATTCTTGCTCTAATGCAGCCAATAATAATGACAACTCTCTTATAATATATTGTTCTCATCCATTAGACTTAATGAATACTATTTTAGATGATTTTAAAGCTAAAAATCCAGATATTAATGTAGAGGTAGTTACAGCAGGCACAGGAGAACTATTAAAAAGAGTAGAAGCTGAAAAAATAAATCCATTAGGAGATGTTTTATGGGGCGGTACTTTAAATAGCGTAAAATCAAAAACAGATTTATTTGACAATTATATTTCTACTAATGAAGTAAATATTATAGAAGAGTTTAAAAACAAAGAAGGAACTTTCACTAGATTTTCTGCTATACCAAGCATTTTAATGGTAAATACTAACTTAGCAGGCGATATAAAAATAGAAGGATACGAAGATTTGCTTAATCCTGCATTAAAAGGAAAAATAGCCGCTGCTGACCCTTCTGCTTCTTCATCTGCTTTTGAACATTTGGTTAATATGCTTTATGCTATGGGCAAAGGGGACCCTGAAAAAGGATGGGATTATGTAAGCAAATTATGTGCTAATTTGGACGGCAAATTATTAAGCGGTTCTTCTGCTGTTTACAAAGGGGTTGCTGACGGTGAATATACTGTAGGTTTAACTTTTGAAGAGGGCGGTGCTAATTATGTATCTGCTGGCTCTCCTGTTAAATTAATATATATGAAAGAGGGAGTTGTTTTCAAAGCAGATGGAATATATATAATTAAAAATGCGAAAAACTTAGAAAATGCTAAAAAGTTTGTTGATTATGCTACAAGTTATGATGCTCAAAAAACTATTAATGATGAATTGAACAGAAGATCTGTAAGAAGTGATTTACCTCCTTCTGCTATATTACAATCTATAGATACAATTAATATTATTAAAGATGATGAGGTTGTAGTTGATAAAAATAAACAAAATTGGTTAAATAAGTTTAAAGATATTTTTACAAGTATCTAAAAATCGATTCGGTTAAATAAAGAGTATATAATTAAATATACTCTTTATTATTATTAAAAAATAAATAAAAAAGAGGTTAAATATATGAGTGTATCTATATCTATCGAAAATGTAGTTAAACGTTATGAAAAATTAACAATAATACCTGATCTTTCATTAGAGATAAAAAATGGAGAATTTTTTACTTTGCTTGGCCCATCAGGATGCGGAAAAACAACCCTGCTTCGTATGATTGCGGGCTTTAATACAATAGAAGGCGGAGAAATAAAATTTGATAAAGATGTAATTAATAATATCCCTGCTCATAAAAGAAATATTGGTATGGTATTTCAAAACTATGCCATATTTCCTCATATGACAGTTAGAGAAAATGTTGAATACGGATTAAAGCTTAGAAAAGAAAATAAAGAATCTATGAAGAAAAAAGTAGATGAAATGCTTCATGTTGTAAAAATAGAAGAATATCAAAATAGACTTCCTGAAAGATTATCCGGCGGACAGCAGCAACGCGTAGCTTTAGCAAGAGCTATAGTTATAACTCCAAGTGTTCTGCTTATGGATGAGCCTCTTTCTAACTTGGATGCTAAATTAAGAATAGAGATGAGAAGTGCTATAAAAGATATACAAAGACATGTAGGCATCACAACTGTTTATGTTACACATGACCAAGAAGAAGCTCTTGCCGTATCTGATAGAATAGCAGTAATGAAAAGCGGAGTTATACAGCAGGTTGGAAGCCCTATAAGTATTTATACAAGACCATATAATGTTTTTGTTGCTACATTTATAGGACACTCTAATTTATTTTATGCTACTATAAAAAAAGAAGGAAATGATACTTATATTTTATTTAGGTGCGGATACAAATTAAAAATGGATAACATTGCAGATGATGTTAAAGACGGAGATGAAGTAATTGCTGCTGTGAGACCGGAAGAGTTTATATTGGAAACTAAAAATGAAGAAGGTATGAAAGCAACTGTAGTGTCTAAAACTTTTCTTGGAAAATATACTAACTATTTTTTGCATTTCAATGATAATGAAGTAGTTCTTAATCAGCCTAGCATAGAATATTCGCAAGACTCATCTTATACAGATAAAATATATGAAAAAGATGAAGTCATAACTTTAAAACCTAATGCTAATAAAATTAATGTATTTACTCCGGATATGGAAAAAAGTCTTATAAAAGGAGTAAAAAAATATGAATAAAAAATTTAAAATAGATTTTTGGACTTATATTACTTTAATAATAGCTTTAATCTTTGCTTTATTTTTAGTATACCCTTTATTTTCTTTATTTATAAGCAGTTTTAAAGACCCAGAAACTGGTGCTTGGACTTTAGATAATTTCATTAGATTCTTTAGCAGAAAGTTTTATTATCAGGCTCTTGCAAATAGTTTTTCTGTAACAATTTGTGTAACTATATTAGCTATAGTTATAGGAACACCTATGGCATATTTCATGAGTGTGTACAAAATAAAAGGAAAGACTTTTTTACAGATACTCATCATAATTTCTATGATGTCGCCTGCTTTTATTGGAGCATATTCTTGGATACTTCTACTTGGACGAAGCGGAGTCGTTACAAAATTTTTTGCTAATTTCGGTATTACTACTCCTACAATATATGGTTTTGGCGGTATATTATTAGTATTTACACTAAAATTATATCCATTTATATTTATGTATGTTTCGGGTGCTTTAAGTAAAATAGATGTTTCTTTGATGGAAGCTGCTGAAAGTTTGGGTTGTTCTCCTTTTAAAAAGGTTGTTACTATAGCTATGCCTCTAATAACACCTACTATTTTAGCTGGTTCATTATTAGTATTTATGAATGCATTAGCTGATTTCGGTACCCCTATGCTTATAGGAGAGGGATATAGAACTATGCCTACTATGATTTATTCTGAATTTGTAAGCGAAGTTGGAGGAAATGCAAATTTTTCTGCTTCTATGGCTAGTATCATGGTATTTATTACTGCTTTAATGTTTATAACTCAAAAATATTTCGTTAATAAAAAATCTTTTACTATGAGTTCTATGAATCCTATAAAACCTAAGGAAATCAAAGGAATTATGTCTGTATTAGTGCATATATTCATTTATTTTATAGTATTTTTATCTATAATACCTCAAATTACTGTTATATATACTTCTTTCTTAAAAACAAATAGAGCTGTATTTGTAAAAGGTTTTTCTTTAGACAGTTATATTTCAATATTTTCTTCATTAGCTACTTCTATAAAAAATACTTATTTATACGGACTTATAACTATATTTATTATTGTTATAATGGGTATGTTTATAGCTTATATATCTATAAGAAGAAAAAATATTTTAACAAGTATTATAGATACAATAACAATGTTTCCATATATAATACCTGGTTCTGTTTTGGGTATAACTCTTCTTTTAGCTTTTAATAAACCGCCTATAATATTAAGCGGAACTGCAATGATAATAATAATGTCATTAGTTATAAGAAGGATGCCTTATACATTAAGATCAAGTTCGGCTATACTATATCAAATAAGCACGAGCATGGAAGAAGCGTCTATCAGTTTAGGTGCTTCTCAAGTAAAAACTTTCTTTAAGGTTACTGCCATGATGATGCTTCCGGGTGTTATTTCTGGAGCTATTTTAAGTTGGATTACAGTAATTAATGAATTAAGTTCTTCTGTAATATTATATACAGGAAAATCAAGAACTATGGCTGTTTCTATTTATCAAGAAGTTATTAGGGCAAGTTATGGAACTGCTGCTGCTTTATCTACAATACTTACTCTAACTACTATAATATCGCTTTTAATATTTTTTAAATTAACAGGTAAAAAAGAAGTTAGTTTATAATTTTATAAATGGGGGGCTTTTATTATAGCCCCTTTTATAAATTCATAAAAAAACTATTTAAAACACAATGTAGCCCAGAAGGTAGGTACATTATATTGATGAAGCACTCCTTCGCCGTTGGTGTCTTCATAAATATCAATTAGCTTAAAACCGCATTTTAATTGACCTCTTATCTGCTCTTCAATGGTGTGAGAAAATTGAATACCGTCATTTTTACTTAATAATTCATCTAATAATTTTTTATCCTTTAATGGATTAAATGGAA
>CAKVCJ010000042.1 GCA_934725655.1 uncultured Brachyspira sp. | reverse complement strand
TTTTGGTTTATTTGCTTTATACTTTAGATATTTGGGTTTGGATATGGATATCTATGTCTATATTATATGCTTTTGTGGTGGTGTTTATATTTTCTGCAAAAGAACATGAGGCCAATTTAAGAAAGAGTATAGGAAATATATTGTTTTTTGTGGTAACTTCTATAGTGATGCTTCTCTCTTTAAGCTATATACCTGAAATACAAAAAATATTATACAGACAAGAATATACTTTCTATAGCACAATATTATCTTTATGCTTATTCTTTATAGCTATATTTTTATCTTATAATATAAAAAATATTATATTATTTATGTATAATTTAATATTATTTAATTTAGGCTATGAGCCGCATATTTCTTCTAATAATTCTGCCTATGAAGCTGAAAAAACTAATACATTAGAGTATGAAATATTTAATAATACATTAAAAACAGTAATATCATTTTCACAAAGACATAATTATGCCATAGGAATCATGGCTTTTAATATTTCTAATGCTAATGATATAATAGAACATTATGATAGGTTTGGATATTATAAGATAAGAAAGGATTTAGTTGCTTTTATTAAAAAAGAAGCGAGGGCAGGCGAGAGTCAATGTTTGATAGATGATGATATTATATATATCATAGTATATGCTAATGAAGAAGAGGCTTTAAAGATTACAAAGAGATATTTAAAGATGCTTCAAAATTATAATTTTAGTTATAATGGCGATAATATAGATGTAAAAGTTTCTATGGCAGTTAGCGGATTTGATTTTGCTGATAATAAGGCTAATAAAATATCTATTTTTACAGTTAAAGACAATTTGACTGATAAAATAAAAGAAGCTTTAAGGGAATCTAAAGAAACAGAAAGCCCTGTTATAGTTTATCAAAAAGGAATATAATAGTGGAATTGTCAATTATACTTATAATGATGTTGATAGTTGCATTAGGAATAGCGACTAATTTTATTGTAAAAAGCGGTTCTTATCCTGCTAAATTAAAACGCATTACCCAATTTTATGAAGACGGCAATGCGGAACTTGCAATGAAAGAAATTAATGAGCTTGATCCCAAATTTAAAAAAGACCCGATTATATTATGGTATAGTGCCAATTTATATTATAAGCAAAATCAGTATATATTAGCTATGGCAGCATTGCAGTCTATGTTGGATGGCGCTTATTTTACTAAAGATATTACTGAATTAAAAGTGCGGGAGTTTTTAGCTAATATTTATGAAGAGACAGGAAATGCTAAAAAAGCTTTAGATGAATATGATTATATAATAAAGATAAAAAATCAGGATTATGATTCTTTGTATAAAGCAGGCCTTATCTCTTATCAAAGCGGTGAATGGATATTGGCTCAAAAATATTTATCATTGGCTGCTACCCGTAATGACAGCAATCCTGAGTTGTTATATATGCTTGCTTATTCTTATTATAAAATGAGAAGCTATCATGCCGCTCAGCAGAATATTGAAAAGGCTATAGCTTTGGATTCTTCTAATTATAATTATCATTTACTTTATGGAAGAATATTGTCTGCTTCGAGAGATTTCCAAAATGCTGTAAAAGAATTAGAAATATCTTATGACAGCAGTTTTATGGATAATAAAGATAGTATATCATTAGATTTAGCTAACTCTTATTATGAACTTGGTGATTATGATAAGGCTAATAAATATTATAGAGAAGTGCTTACTAAAGATAATATTGCAAATGAAAAAGTTGTAGATGAAAGATATAGATATGCTGAAACTTTAGTTAAACAAAAGCATTTTGAAGAAGCTGTTAAGCAATGGGAGATAATAAAGTCTATAAGAAATATATATTTGGATGTTGATCAAAAATTAAAAACTTACAGCTCTATTATAGCGAATAATGCATTTAGAACAGCATTAGAAATGGATGTTATTGATTATTTGGAAAAACATTTCTATAGAATATTAACTTTAAATGGATATATTGTAACAGACCATACTAAAAAGTCTGATAGTTTAGTTTTCTTTGTAACTATTAAAAAATTTGGTTCTGAAGGTCAGTCATATAAAAGCACATTTGCTTTGGATACTTCTGGATACCCTATGAGACAAAACACTGTAGATGAGTTTATGGATTATGCGAGAGCGTATAAGAGCGCCCACTCATTCCTAATTAGTATAGGCGATTTTGCTCCTAATTTGAAAGTTGATGATACTGTGATGATTATAGAACCTGAAAGATTTGAAGCTATTATTGAAGGCGTTATATCATTTAGCGATTAATTATTTTTTATAAAACTCTATTATTGCAAAAAATAAAAACTCTTACTTGCAAAAAAACAAAAATATATTATTCTTTTTTTAAAAAATGTTTGGAGTTTTTATGATTAAGAAAGTATTATTATTATTAGTTTTATTTTTATTTGCTGCTTGCAATAATAATAAAACTAATTTAGATAAAAATATAGAAAATACTGAAAATATAGAAAATGATTATATAGATACTAATCAAAACACTTTACCTGAAACAACAACAACTGTTAAGAGTGATGGTGATTATAATGAATGGTTTTCACCTTATACTTTTATGAAAAATGATAATGGCTCTATGGCTCAATTAGCTTTGAATGATATGGTTTTGCCGGAATATAATATTGCTCAATTTAGATTTACTTATATAGATGAAAATTTAATAAAGACTTATTTTTATTCTAATGCCGTTATTGATAATGATGGAGCTGATATGTATGCTCAGTCTGATACAGGTGATACAATAAGAGGCGATTATTATAATAAAAACTTTACAATTACAACCAAAATAGATGAGGTAGATATTAGTGCTTCAGATTTTATTTCTGCTGTATCATATAATTATTTATACACGAACTCATCTCAAAATGATTCTCTTGGAAATGGTTCTACTTTCTTTTATAAAGATTCTATATTTGTGCTTATTCCAAGTGATACAAATAATTTAGAAGTTTATGATAAAATAACTTTGGATATTAATAATAATATTGATAATATTGTACGTGATGAAACACTATGGTTAAAAAATGAAACACTTCCTTTATTTGAAAATGCTATGAGTGATTTTTACAATGACTGGTATACAAATTCAGATTTTAATTATGAGTATATAGCAGGCAAAGATATATTATATTTTAATGACACAACAATATCTATAAATAGCTATTCTTCTATCTATATGGGCGGAGCACATGGAGTTTATAATAATACCTCTTTAGTTTATTCTCTTAAAGACGGAGAGAGAATTACAAATTTAATAAGAGATTTTAAAGATGAAAAATTGCGTATAAGTATGAAATCTAAGCTTCTTTCTATCAGCGACAGAACAGAAGAAGATTATTTAGTTTCTCTTGATGAAATAACTTTAGAAGATACTAGTTTTTATGTATATAAAGACGGTATTCATTTTGTATGGCCTATTTATACTATTACAGCTTATGTTCAAGGAGAAACAGAGATAGTTTATTCTTTTGATGAGATAAGGCCTTTTGTAAAAGAAGAGTATTTATATATATTAGAGGAATAATATAAATAGTTATGTATGGTATATAAACTTGACTTTTAATAGTAAATTTGCTATACTGTAGTTATAAAACAATATAATTAATTTATGGTAAGTATTTATGACTGAAGAACAAAATGAACAATCTCCAGAATGCGGAGGTATTTATTGTGCTAATTGCAGATATTGCGTACTATTTAGAAAAGCTAGTGGAATAGACGGCTCGCAATATTTGCTAAGAGTAAAATGTACTCAGGAACAATGGCGTAAAAAACTTGGTGAAGAAAAAATGTACAAGTATTTTAGTCTATTCTATAAAAAAATAGTGGATTTTGTTGGTGAAAAAAACTTATTATTTATTGCTTATTTTTGCTTTATTTTCCATCTCTTGCGCTTCAACTGTAAAAGTGGATGCTGAAGAAAGATATCCTAAAATCATAGCAGAAAAAGCTTATACTGAATTTAATAATAAAAGATATAAAACTGCTATAGCGTATTATCAGTATATTATAGACAATTTTGATAGAAATAATTTTGCTAAAGAAGTTTCTTGGGCTTATTATGAAATTGGTTTCTGTTATTATTATCAAAATAAGTATAAAGAGGCTATAGATTACTTTAATATTGTTATCAATGATTTCGCTGTGCTGCCTCCCAAAATTTTGGCTCAGAAAGTAATGAGCGATATTTATGCTAAAAAACCTAAATTAAAACCTATTGAAACAGTAGAAGAAGTAATAGAAGATGTTGAGCAAGTAGTGGAAGAATAATGAAAAAAATTGGCATAATCCTAAGATTGATACTAAGCTTTTCTATTATTAGTATTATTTCAATATTTTTTATATTTCTGCTATATAATATATATACCAGAGGTGAGGGTAAAGTATATGATTTGATAGTATATATTCTTACCTCGCTTATCATATATAAAAATTGTATTCCTTTTATAATAGCCTTAAGTGTATACTCTGCCTTTTTTAAGGGCTATTATTTGCAGGGATTATCAATATCTAAAATTATCGCTGTGCCTGTTGCTTTAATGATTGTTTTTACAGCTTTTTTTACTTTTTATGATTATTTTTTAGCAGATAAATTAATATCTGTATTAAAAGAATATAATATTAATAAAGACTATAGATATTTTAATCAGTACAAATTTTCTTTGAAAGAAAGCGAATATCAAAGGGCTAAACAGGAATTTGATGCTGGAAATTTAAATAATGCAGAAGAGTTTGCCAGAAATGCTTTAATATATGATAGAAATGATGGAAATATTTTATTGTTATTAAAAGATATTGAAAATAAAAGAATTGAATTAGAAGAGATTGCAAATATTGATAGAGCTGCTTATATAAATAATTTACTTTCTCAAGGTTCAAGAGCTTTTAGTATTTCTAACTATACTCTTGCTAATAGATATTACACCGATGTACTTAAAATAGATAGATATAATCCTTTGGCTATTTATTATCTTAATAAGATTAGTATTATGCAAAACAATAGACCTTCTTATGTAGGAAAAAATTTCTATGAATCATTAGCTTATGGAAAGCTTGCTGACACTATAGAATTATATAGAAATGGAAATTTTTGGAAGGCATACAGCAGCATATCCAATTTATATATTAATTATCCTAATATCAATGAAATAAAAACTTATTATTCTTTGATAGTTGATAGTATTGATAGATATGATTTCTTTATAGATAGAGCAAAAGAGATTAGGAAATTTTTTATTGATGATTATTATTCTTTAACAAATACAACAATGTTAGAAAATAATGGTATTACTTTAATGCTCAATAATAATAATACTATGATTTCTGCTCTTTATAGTATTTTCTTTGGGGAATCATTGTATTTATATGATGTATATGTAATTAATTTGGATAAAGAATTAAATGTTACAAATAAAATAATATATAAATATGGTAAAATAACAGATTCTTTTAAGAGCCCTAATGTGAAAAATATTATTTTAAAATCAAAATTTGATAACATAAAAGGAATTTATGATAATAGTAATACTAATGAGGATATTATAGCTGTTAATATATCTGATAGTACTATTAAAAATATTAAAGATTATCCTTTTAGGCCATTAAGCGATACTGGAATAAAAGATATTATAAGTTTAAAATCTGAACTTCCTTTATTTGGCTATTCTAATGGAAGAACTATGGGGGTATTATTTAAAAAGATTTTGTCTCCTTTTTATTATTTACTATTATTTATAATAATAGCATATTTATCATTTAGATATAATATTTATACTAAAAATACTGCTGGGGTTATGTTTAATATTATAGGAGTTATAGGAACTGTATTGCTTGTTTTGCTTTATAGTATAGTTATTAATTATGTATCTACGAATGTATTAATGATATTAGGATTTAATGTAAGTATTATAATAATGCTTAGTTTTGCTGTAGTGATGATATTAGCTTTATTGCTTCAAATTTCAAGAATAAATAAATATGTTAAATAATGTATATTCCAAGTCAGAAGTTATTGAGTATTTAAAGAGTAAGTCTATCTTTCCAAACAAAAATAGAGGACAGAATTTTTTATGCGACAGAAATATTGCTTATAATATAGCAAATACTCTGCCTAAAGATATTTTGAGGGGAGATTATGCTATAGAGATAGGCGGAGGATTAGGCTCGCTTAGCAATATACTTGTTAGTATATATAAAAATAATCTCACTATAGTTGAATATGATAATGCTTTATATAATCATTTAAAAGAGAGCTATAAAGATATAAATATTATTCACAATGATATATTAAAAGTTGATATTAATGATATAGATAAAAATAGAAACTTTGATGTATACGGCAATATTCCATATAATATAGCAAGCCCTATAATAGAGTGGCTTTTTTGTGATTGTTATAATAGGTGGAATTATGCTGTTTTTATGGTGCAAAGTGATTTTGCAAATAGATTAATTGCTAAAGAGGGCAGTGAAGATTATTCTGCTTTAACATTGTTTGCTAATTTTATGTCTGATATTAAATTAGAGTATAATGTATCAAAAGAAGTGTTTTATCCAATTCCAAAGGTAACATCATCAATCATAAGCATTAAGCCTAAAAAAGTTGATTTAACTATGCTTAATATTTTTAAATCTGTTTCAAAGACATTATTTCACAACAGAAGAAAAACTATAAAAAACAATTTTTTAAAATCTCCATACATTGATATTGATAAAAATAAAATAGATGAAATATTAGAAAGAGCAAATATTGATAAAGAGATTAGAGGTGAGTCTTTGGGCATAGAAAAGGTAAAAGAGCTCTCTTTAATAATAAAAGATTATATCTAAATAAAATACATATTTTAAAACTATTATAATAATATTAGACTTGTTTCAAAACTAAATTAATAAATAGTTGTACTGTTTAATTTTTTAGTATTTTAAATTTATAATTGGGGCTTTGCCCCTGCGAAGCGTGCCCTTAGGGTAGCACCCCAGTTCTTTTACCGACGCTCTGCGTGCCTGCGGCAAGGTAGCTTTCGGTATTGGTATAAAAGAACCTTATATCCTTCGGATACGCTTCGCGAAGAACTGTATTTTTATGTACTAAAATAATTAATTATACAACATGTAAAACAGAATTTTATAACTAAAATTATGCTGAAAATTATACAACTAATTTTGTCAAGTACTTTTGAAACAAGTATAATATTAGTTTTGTAGTTCTCAATATATAATTGCAGAAGAAGAAATTCTGTTTTTAATTAGGTGCAGCTTTTTAGCAAGATATCAGAAATAAAAATATATATTTAATTATTAGCTCTTTCTTTTACAGAGTTTATTATATCGTTTATAATCTTATCATCTTTTTTGCTATTGGCATTATATATAGCAGTTATTTGAATGATGTTATTTCCGTTTATCATTATAAAGCTTCTTTGATATGTTTTATTTGGGCCATAATAATAGCTAATTAGCATATCGTAGGCATTAGTTTGTTCTTTGTAGTATCCCTCTTTTTCTACTTTTACTTCTTTTAATACTTTATTATTGATAACGCCATTTATTATGCCTTCTTTTGAGGATAGTATATCTATGGGGTAATTCGATTTGGTATATGAGACATTGTATATAGAAGTTTTTGTTTCTATGCCATATGAGTCTATTATTTTAAAATTGGGATCATAGGCTATCATATTGTTGATATAATTTTGCTGAAAGTTTTCGGGTATATCTATTGTTATATCATCAAATATTACAGTGATGTTTTCTATTTTTTCACAGGAGGATATAATTAGAGTAATAAACAGAATATATAATAATTTTTTAATCATGTTAATATTATACATTAATAGTATTTTTAAAGCAAAAAAATATCAATTTTTAATATAAAAAGTTGTAAAAATATTTCTATGTTTTATAATATTTTTATAATAGGTGGTAAAATATTATGAGGAAAACAAAAATAATAGCAACTTTAGGCCCTAGATGGTCTAATGAAGAAATGGTAAAAAAGATAATAGAGAATGGTGCTGATGTATGCAGGCTTAATTTTTCATTTGGAAGTTATGATGAACATTTGGAGAGAATAAAGATAATAAGAAAAGTTTCTTACGAGTTAGGTAAGCCTGTTGCAATATTAGCAGATTTGCAGGGCCCTAAGATAAGAATAGGAAATCTAAAAGAGAATATCATAGTAAAAGAGGGCGATATTGTAAAATTAAGCGGACATAAAGAGACTAATGATGAAAGCATAATACCTACTACGCATGAAAATATAGCTCATGATGTAAGGGCAGGTTCTTTGCTTTTAATAGCTGACGGCACTATACAGCTTATAGTAGAATCCAGTGATGAGGCTTCAAAGCTTGTTGTATGTAAGGTTATAACTGGGGGCACTATATTAAGCAGTAAGGGCATTAACTTACCAGGTGCTCATGTAACAACAGAGGTTTTAACAGAGAAAGATGTTAATGATGCTTTATTTGCAGCTAAAAACGGAGCTAATTATTTGGGCATGAGTTTTGTAAGAAGGGCAGAGGATGTTATAAGGCTTAGAAAGATATTAGATGATAATGATTTTAAGCATGTTGGAATAGTATCAAAAATAGAAAATACGGAGTCATTAGAGAATTTAGAGAGTATAATAAAAGAGTCTGACGGAGTAATGGTGGCAAGAGGAGACTTGGGAGTAGAGATACCATTTGGAGAGGTTCCTGTTTGGCAGAAGAAGATACTAAAAATGGCAAACGATATGGGTAAGATTACAATAATAGCTACCCAAATGCTTGAGAGTATGACAAAAAGCCCAGTACCTTCAAGGGCTGAGGCTAGCGATGTTGCTAATGCTGTATTAGACGGCACTGATGTTGTAATGATGTCTGCTGAAACTGCTTCGGGAGATTATCCTATAGAGTCTGTGAAGGCTATGGTTTCTATAGTAGAGGCTGCTGAGAAATCTGTTAATAAAACTTCTCATGATAATATGACTTATTTAGACAGCGGTGTTAATGATGCTTTAGCTGACAGTGCTTCTTATTTATCATATAGTTTAGATAATAAGGCAATAATAGCTCTTTCAAGGTCTGGAAGAACTGTTAGGAATTTATCTAAGAAAAGGCCAAAAACTCCTATAGTATTTATGTCTGCTGACAATAATATGTGTAATGGTCTTGCTATATGTCATAATGTTTATACTATACATATGCCTGAAGATTTGAACTTTAGTGCGGGTATTAGCCATGGAGGCGAGATTAACATACTTGAGGACACTTTGGTAGAGCATAAATTAGCTAATCATGGGGATAGAATAATTGTAGTGAGCGGCAGCAAATGGCAGGGCAGGTGGCAAGAGAATAGTGTTCGTGTAGTGGTAATGCACTAAATTTGTATATAAAATAATAGTTAGTTCTTATCATTTTTCGACCTTTTAAACAAAAAAGTCGGTAATTTTAAAGTTGCAAAATAGACTTGACAAATTTAGCATATTTTGTTTTAATTAGTGTAAGCGTATTTAAATAATTTTAAGGATAATTATGGATTTAAATCTTAAAAATAAAACAGCTTTAGTAACAGGCGCAAGCAGAGGAATAGGAAAAAAAATAGCAGAAGCATTAGTTAATGAAGGAGTTAATGTTGTTGTTACAGCTACAAATATTGCTAAGGCTCAAGAAGTTGCTGATGAATTAAAATCAAAATATAATGTAGAGGCACTTGCTTTGGTTCATGATGTGAAATCAAGCGAATCTTGTAAAGAGGTTGTTGCTAAGACTATAGAGAAATTTGGTTCTATAGATATATTAGTTAATAATGCAGGCATTACTAAAGATATGTTAGTTATACAGATGGACGACAGTGCTTGGAATGATGTTATAAATACTAATTTGTCAGGTGCATTTTACACTTCAAGAGAAGCTGCTAAGAGTATGTTAAGAGCAAGAAAGGGTAAGATAATTAATATATCAAGTGTTATAGGTAAGATGGGTAATGCTGGTCAGGTAAATTATGCTGCAGCTAAGGCGGGCATTATAGGCATTACTAAATCTATGGCTAAAGAGTTTGCTCCTCGCGGTATATGCGTTAATGCTATAGCACCGGGTTTTATTCAAACAGATATGACAGATATACTTGCTGAAGATGCTGTAAAAAAGATAATGGATATTACACCTTTAAAAAAATTAGGTACTGCTGAAGATGTTGCTAATATAGTTGTATTTCTTGCTTCAGATTTGAGTAATTATATAACAGGGGAAGTTATAGCCGTTGACGGCGGAATGTCTATGTAATAGTAATAAAGTTGCTTTGCACTTTATAATAAATTAAAAACAATAATAAATTAATAAAAAAGGAGATTCAACATGGCATTAATCGATGAAATTAAGGATGTTGTTGCTAATCAATTAAACATTTCAGACAAGAGTAAAATCACTGATACAGCTTCTTTTGTAGATGATTTGAACGCTGATTCACTTGATTTAGTAGAACTTATTATGGAATTAGAAAAACGTTATGATATCAAAA
>CAKVCJ010000041.1 GCA_934725655.1 uncultured Brachyspira sp. | reverse complement strand
TCCTAAATCATTGACTTTTGGGAGTTTCACAGTTTTATTCTCCTTTATTATTAAAATATGTGATTTTTGGGTTAATACTCTTATATATCAACCTATATATTCTACTACAAAATATTTAAAAGTCAAATTAAATATTATCAATATATCACAATATAATAAATAAAAATATAAACATATTATAAAAAAATAATTTGACATAACAAAAAAATCATAATATATTATACCCTATACATGTATAATAAAAAATAGAGGCCGTATGAAAAATAAATTTAATAGCTTAGCAATACAAATACCAACTGCAATTAATATATTTATAACCCTGCTCCTTTTTATATCCATTTTCACACTAGTGAGAATATCTTCTAAAGCGATAGACAAATCAACTTATGATGGATTTCAAACCACTGTAAAAGGATACACTACATTCTTAAACTCTTGGACAGAAAATCAGCTTGTATTAACAGATACTTACTCTTCATTATCATTTGTAATTAATTATATGATACAAAGAAATGTGGAAGCAGAGGCTAATATGCTGACTGTATTAAGACTGATGGGTGAAAAAAATCCTTATGTAATTAGCTTATCATTGGTAGAAAAAGACAGTACTATTATAAACAGCTCATCAAAGGCTGATAATATCACTGGGAAAAAAATATCTGAATTATTTCCAGAACTGTGGCAAAAATTTGATAATATAAAAAAAACTACATTGTCAGACTATATATCAAAATAAAGATGGGAAATGGATTATAGGATGTATATCGCCTATACTTTCGAGAACAGATAAAAGTTATTTAGGGGCTATGCTTGTAATATTAGATTGGTCTAAGGTTGTTAATGAGATGCTGATTAATATAGGGGATAATTTTGACGGTAATAGAAGAATTTTTATTATTAATAAGAAAAATATTATAATGCATAATTTGTTAAATAACATAGGAAAAGAATTGCCAAAAGAATTTAACAATATAATTGATAAAAAAGAAGGTTATTTATCATTTACAGAATCATCTATACAAAAATCATGTTTCTTTTATTCGGCAAATATACAGCCTTGGAAATTAGGGATTTCTATACCAGATACTCTTTTAAACAAAAATAGAAATAAATTAATAACTATAGGAATAATAATTACAATAGTAGGTATTATCATAGCATATTTAGCAGGATATATATACACAAAAATAAAAATTTCCCCTCTAAAAATAATAGTAAAAGAAGCTAAAGATATGTCAAAAGGGAATTTTATATTAGAAGAACATAAGTTTCAAAATAATGAAATAGGAGAAATAGCAGATTCTTTTAGAGGGATGAGAGATGCTTTATCTGCAATAATTAATGAAGTAAACAGCACCTCTAAAAAAATTAATGAATCAGCTTTAACATTATCAAGAGGAAGCAATGATTTAGAAAAAATAACCGAAGAACAGGCAAGCAGTTTAGAAGAGACTTCATCAGCAATAGAACAAATGGCTTCAACAATAAAAACTTCTGCCTCAAATTCTATAGAAGGAAACAATATGATGGCATCATCAAAAGAAGCTGTAGAAAATGGTGCTAACAGCATATCAGAAACTACAAGAAATATAGAAGAAGTTTATGAGAACAGCGAAAAAATTAAAAGCATTACAAAAACAATAGAAGACATAGCTTTTCAAACAAACATACTTGCACTAAATGCCTCTGTAGAAGCAGCACGTGCTGGAGAACATGGAAGAGGTTTTTCGGTTGTAGCTTCCGAAGTAAGAAACTTAGCTCAAAATGCACAAACCTCTGCTAAAGATATAACTTTATTAATAGATAATATATATGAAAAAATTAATAAATCAGCAGAAACAGCAAGAGAATCTAAACTAATATTTGATGATATACAATCAAAAGTAGAAAACACTGCAAAAATAATGAATGAAATAAGCACAACTACATTAGAACAGGAAAGCTCTATAGAACATGTAAATATAGCTATATCTAAAATAGATGCCATTACTCAAAAAAATGTATCTTTAGTAGATGAGACAGCATTATCATCAAAAGAAATTTTAGAACAGGCTCAGCAATTAAAGAAGATTATGAATTTTTTCAAGATGTCTTGATGTTTGAAATTGACAATAAAATATTTATATATATAATATCCAAATATTTTGTTACTTGGATTTATTTATGAAAAATATAAAAAAACTATTTCTTTTCTCTTTCTTTATTGCAATAACAGTTTCTTCAATCCTAAACTCACAAACAGCATACACCAATGCCATAATGCCGAAACTTCCAAATGCATTTGATATGTTTATAGGAAGAGAAGGAAACAATGAACTTCCGCAATACATAAAACCAGACTATTTTAGAGATGATTATAAGAGAACTTTACCCAATCTAAACAACACAAATTTAAGTTTCTTTGAGAAATACCCATTAGAATTTCATTTAGTTTCAACTTTCTCTTATGCAATTGCTGTAAATACTTTTAATATGAGAGATACATTTGCAACTATTGGACAAACATTCCACAATGATTATATACAATTTACAGGTTTTATTACAGCATATGGATATTTTGACACACATAATCCTGATATAAATTATCCTTATATAAGAGGAAACGGAGGAATATATGACGGCGGGGTACAAGCTGTATTTGTTGATAGAGTATTAGTTTCTGCAAGAGGAAGAGCTACTTTTGATATTAACACAACAACATTTATGCTTATGCCGCACTATTATGATACCACACAAAATCCAGCATATATAGATACTCCAGACTATTACATACCTCAAGTATTAAATGGTCCAGGTATAAGGGTTGGATTTATAGGAAATCATTATGAGATAGCATATTCACAGGGGGATTTCAGACATAGTATACCTAAAGCATTACTATTAAGATTTAATATACCAAATATAGAATTTAGATTCCTTTATGAACATGAAAACAGAAGAGAGCCAGAAAATTATCATATAACATTATTTGATTCGCTTGTTCAGGCTTCTGCTACTTTTAGATTCCCGCTTATGAATGAAACTATTTGGCTTAATGCTATTGCTGAATATACTTGGAGGCAAAATGATGCTCATTATATACGCTTGGAGCAAGGTTTTGAATGGTATATGCTTAATATTGCTTTGAGAGAAATGGTGCATATAAAAGACAAAGAAGCTAAGATATATTTAGAATATGCTTTATTTGGAAAATTCAAAGCAGGCCCTGCTGAGTTTAATGTAGGTTTTCAAGGAGCTACTGACGGAAGATATTATATTGCTGGAAATGTAAAACTATAGAAAGTATTTTATTTGTAGTATATAATATTTCTTAAATAAAGGAGGCGCTAACAATGAAAAAAATAATATATATATTTGCTTTATTATCTCTTATAACAATATATGCATTCGCAGGCTCAGTTGCAATAAGCGAAGTTCCTAAAACTGCTATAACATTTGCTGATAAATATTTTCCAGATAACTATTTATTTAGAGCTTCTGAAATGTCTGGTACTTATATTTTAATATTCAAAGGCGGATTAAAAATATATGCCAACAATAAAGGAGAATGGAATACTATAAGCGGCGGCGGAGACGAAATATCTATTGACTATATCGAAGAGGCTGTAAAAAATACTCTAAAGAAAGAATTTCCAAATGAAAAAGTTATATATATACAAAAAAGAAGTAAAGATTACAAAATTGAGTTTAAAAGCAGAAAAAAAATTACTATAGACTTTAATGGAAATATTAAAAAATAAAATTAAATATTATCTGCTAAATATTTAACAATATTATCTCTAACATCTCTGCCGTAATAATCAAATTGCGCCTCCCGCATTTTTAAAAGTTTTTCTCTGTTATTTTCAAGGAGTAAATCTATCTTATTAAATATATCATCTGTTGACTTTGAATCTAAACCTAAACCATTTTGCTGTATATAGATTGGATTCTCCTCTTCCTGACCTGGCAAAGCACCCATAGATACTATTGGAATAATACAATTAACTGCCTCTATTATAGCTGTAGGGCCTGACCTTGTTATTAATATATCATTATTATGAAAAAGTTTAGCTATCTCTTGTGTGTAGCCTATTATCTCTGGACTATAACTCCTCGAAGAATAAAACTTATTTAACTTATTGTATGTATGTTTATTTCTTCCGCATACTATTGTAACATCACAATTATATCTGCTGTATAAATTTTTTATTATATATAATAGTCTTTTTGTTTTTTCAGAATTATTCAGTATCAATATTTTTAATTTTCTGTCAAGATTTGTATTTTTAATAATATCTTCTTTACTCGAAAAAGGAGCACAAAAACCATCTCTTACAGGAAGTCCAAATGTTATAAGCTTATCTCTGTCTATTCCATTTTTTACCATATATTCTGTAGCTTCTTTTGACGGACTTATTATCTTATCTGCTCTATTATCAAACCAAATCTTTGTTATTGTAATTAAATCTGTAATAAGTATAAAAAACTTAACATCCAATTTTTTCTTCTCTATTATATTTAATAAACTTCCGCTAAAAAGAGGATGAACATTCAAAATTAAATCTGGCTTATATTGTTTATAAATCTTTAAAAAACTTCTCTTAATTGTTATAGAATTATTTTTATTGATAAAATCCTTATTTTTAAATGAAAACTTAAAAATCTTCTCCCAAAGTTTAGGAAAATATTTTACACATTGATTATAAAGTCTCTCTGCTGCTAATAAATCAGGACCGCCTAAAGTAAAACCATTTACAACTTTTATCTCAATACTATCTTTGTATAATTTTTCAAAACCTTGAATAAGTGCGGTATGCACACTTTTGTGGCCATGACCAGTATATTCTGAAGATATTATAAGTATTTTTTTCATTTTTGTGCCTTTTTATTAACTATTAAGATATCATTAATATATTAATATTATAATAAAATGAAATCTTTTGTCAATCTTAATCATCAACTGTTTTAAAGCATATTTCCTTCTTTATCGAAAGACACTATTCTTTCATCATCAACTTTAAATTGATAGCCTTTAGATTTTTTATATATTGAGTTTATCTTACTATATTTTGATTTGATGGTATTTATAATATTTGGAGGAATAAACTTACTTGCTTTTTCAAAGGATATTGTATTTCTATTGCCTATAATATTAACCCACTCGCCTTTATAATTAAAATGTATAGAACTTCCGCCTTTAAATATTACAATATAAGTATTATCTTTTATTAAAGCATTATGAATAGTATAGTCATTAAAATTATTTGATATAAATTCTTTTGCAGCCTCAGGTATGCTTTCATAAGGTATTGGGTTAAAATGTCCGCTGTCATTATTAAAATATATATAACCAGAGATAAAAAAACTTAAAAATAATAAAATTAAATAAAACTTTTTCATTATTAGTTTACTCTACAATTAATCATATAATTAATAAAATATTTGTTATATAGCATCTGCTTTTTTTCAAATATTATTAAGTCTATCTTGCAAAATAAGAGAAGATACATTTACTATATATATTAGGCTAAAAGGTATAACTCTTAAAAAAGCAAAAATAACAATGCTCAATATTATATTAAAAAACCAAGCAAGAAAAATAATAATATCTATTAAAACGAGCATAATAGTTTTATCTTCAATATTATTCAATCCTATTTGTATAGGCATTTCTTTATATACTATCTTGCCATAATACTAATACTTAAAATAAAGCCCGCAAGTAAAAAAACTAATAATACTTCAATTGATGGATTAATATCTACTTTACCTGTGAAATCTTTTATTGATATTATAGTTTTATATATCCAACAAAATAATCCGCAGGTAAGTATATTAAGCAAAGAAGTAAAGTAATTGGAACTATTACTCCTTTTCTCATAAACAAATATTCTCCATATCATTCCTCAGTAAAAAAAGCTTTATACACAGCATTAATAGCCTTATTTAAATCTTTTTCTTTTACTCCTATCATAATACTAGCTTCACTAATACTTTGGTTAAGCATTTCAATATTAACATTAGCCTTCTCTATAGCATTCATAGCCCTCGCAGAAATGCCGACAACCTCCTGCATACCCTCTCCAACAAGCATTACTAAAGCTAATTCATTATCAAAGAAAACATTATCAACATTAAGTTCATCACGCACCCTCTCATAAATGCGTTTCTCTTTCTCTTTTGTTAAAGTAGAGCCTCTAACTATTACCGATATATTATCTATACCCGAAGGAGCGTGCTGATATGGTATGCCTTCATCTTCTATTATCTCCAACAATTTTCTGCCAAAACCAACTTCCCTATTCATAAGATATTTACTAACATAAAGACAAGAAAAGTCAGATTCACCAGAAACACCAACAACAGGATTTTTTAATTTATCTCTCTTTGCAACTATCTTAGTACCCTTAGAAGCAGTATTATTAGTATTAAGTATATGAACAGGTATATTAGCTTCATAAACAGGCTGAAGTGCTTCGGCATGTAGTACATTAAATCCTCCATAACTAAGCTCTCTCATCTCTCTATATGTAAACTCATCTATAAGTTTAGGATTATCTACTATACTTGGAGAAGCAGCTAAAACTCCGTCTACATCAGTAAAGTTTTCATATACTTCTGCATTCACAGCTTTAGCAAGTATAGAACCTGTAATATCGCTTCCTCCCCTCGGGAAAGTTACAACATCACCCTTTTTTGTGTAACCGAAAAATCCAGGGAAAACTACTATCGCACTTTCATCTTTTAACTTAGAAAGATTCTCATAAGAAACATCAAGTACAGCAGCATTTCCAAACTCTTCAGATAATAATAATCCGGCCTCTTTAGGACTTACATATTTTGCCTCTACTCCTAAACTATTAATATATGAAGCTACCACTTTAGCATTAATATCCTCTCCAAGTGCCTTAACCCCATCTATAAACTTCACAGGAATGCTTTTATCTTCTGATATTCTCTTTTTTATGTCGCTGTCAATCTCTTCTAAAAGTGAATTAGATAAACCTAAATCATCTATTATGCTTTTAAATCTCTCTAATATTATCTTTAATTCATGATTGCCGTCTTTTCCAGCAAGTATCGCATCTGCAAGTGCTATAAGCAAATCGGTAACTTTAGTATCCTCTTTTACTCTCTTACCAGGAGCAGAAACTACAACTATTCTTCTATCTTTATCAGACAAAACTATATCTACAACCTTTTTTATTTGTGAAGCATTAGCAAGTGATGAACCTCCAAATTTTGCCACTTTCATATTTTAATATCCTCCGTAAAAACACAAATATATTACTATTTATAATAACATAAATGAGTTTTTTATTCAATTATCAATTAGAAAATTAATTAAAATAATAATACGGAATTTTATATTTAATAATTAACAAATTGTATTCATCATAAATCAATATAGTAAAAAAACATAGTGAAGCAATATATCGGCATAATTTAATTATATAACTAAAATGACGAAAATAGTTAATTGTAATAGCTGTGTAGGGTATGTAATATGATAAGCATTAAGAGAAGACGACAAATAAAAGCCTCTATTATAGTATCTTCAATACTAATAATAATTTTAGCTGTAGTTCTGATAATAGGATACTATCCTTTTGGATTGCATAAAAAAAATATGAAAAATATTAAAATGCCTAAAGATAGTATTATTTATATAAGCACTAAAAGTATAAATGAAAGCATATCTAAATTTACAGGTTCTGTATATGCTTATAGAATATCTCATGATGAATCTATGTATGATTTTTCTATAATGATGAAAACTATTGATGCTTTCTTTTATAATTTAAAAAATAATTCAAATTTTTTTGTAAAGCAATTTTCTAAAATTTTAACTTCAAGAAATGCCTCCATACTCCTCTGGAAATATAATGATAATCTTTCAAACTCTGAATTACTATATTTTTTTGATGTAGGTAAAATTAATACTTTTTTGGCAAATAGCTTTTTTAATTTAAAAACAATAAATATAGGCACTATAAAATATGAAATAAAAAAAGAAATATATGACAATTATAAAGTATTTGGACTAATAAATGAAAAGCCATTAATTTATTTTTCATTTTATAATGGCATTATAATAATCAGCAAAAATTATTCCAGTATAAAAAAAATTATAGATTTTTTTGATTCTAAAGCAGGAAGTTTTGAGAATATAAGCATATTTCAAACTTCATCATTAGAATATAATCCTGATATTTCTTTATATATAAATAAAAAATTGTTTGATGATAATAAATGCGAAGGTTCTCGTTTATTTAACCCAATAGAATATTTTAAAGATGTGTATAATATATATGGAAATATAAAACTATATGATGATAATGGAAGAATGGATATTTTTGTTGATTATCAATATGGAGCTTCTGATAAGTTTGAACTTTATAATTTAAATAAAAAGATGAATATACAAAATTATTTACCATATCAAAATACTGTTGCATATTTATCATTAAAATCCTATATTTCTGGATTATATCCAATTATATATAATGATTTAAAAAATGATAATGACACAAAAATAAAAAAAGAATTATTAAATCTCTTTAATAAAATGAATAACAAATATTCTTTTTTAAGTATTATTAGCGATTTATATGGAGAGATGGCTTTAGCTTATATAGAATCGAGTAAGATAATCTATCCTGTTATGATATTTAATATAGAAAACTATGATAATATTCTGCCGAAATTAGAAAATGAACTTTTAAAAAAATATATTAACATTACAAAATCAGAGAAACAATATAATAATAGTTATATATATTCTTACACTTTTCCTAATGGCTCATCATTATATTATACATTTATAGATAAAATATACTTTTTCAGCGAAAACATAAAAGCCATAGAAACATCAATAAATAATATAAACAGTCAAAAAACTTTAAACGAAATGACAAAGAAGATAGATGATTATAATCCAAATTATATATTCACAATACAATTAGAAAAAGCAAATAGTATATTAAAATATTTTAATGTGCCTTTAAGGAATTGGAGCTATCCTAATAACTTAGTAATAGGAAGCAGCATAAACTCAAATCATACGCATATCAATATAAACTTTAATGCCAATTTTACAAAATTAAAAAAATAAAATCATAGTATTTAAATTTTAGTATTATAAATTATAATATTGAAAAATATATTATTTTTGGATTTGTTATATGATTGGTTTTAAAGATAAAGCTAATGAATTATGGATAAACTTAAGCAAAAGTGTAGATAGAGAAAAATTAGAATCACTTTTATATAAAACTAAAGAAATATTAAGCTTATCAGCATCTTCTGATAAACTTTATCAATTAAAAGAACAAATACAAACCCTTATAAATATGGTTAAAGATTATGTAAATGGTAATTATAAAAATATACCTTGGAAAGCAATATCAGCAATCTCTGCCGCTTTATTATATTTACTGCTCCCTACTGACATTATTGCGGATTTTTTGCCGATAGTTGGTTTATTAGATGATGCCTTTATTATAGGGTTATGCATAAAACTTTTTAATGATGAAATAGAAAAATACAAGACTTGGAAACTTAAATCAGGAAACAATAAAGAAAATATCGCAGATACATTGGAAGATAAATAAAATTACGCGTCTGAGAGGATTCGAACCCCCAACCGGCGGAACCGAAATCCGCTGCTCTATCCAATTGAGCCACAGACGCTTTTGATAATACTTAATTATCGGTAAATATTTTTATTATTATAGTCTATAATATTATAGCTTAGGAGCAAATCTTAAACCTAACTGCAAACCTAAATCAAAACTATCAACGCTATTATATTCATTATCTATAGTATTCTTTTGAGCCAAACCAAAATCATAACCTAAATAAGCCCCAACATTCAAAGCCATTTTAGAACCAAAATATATAGAATAATCAAAAGTAAGTTTAATATAAGGAATAACATTTCTGCTATATTGTTCTATATCTTTTCTTTTTAAGTTTGCTGTTGTTTTTTGATTTACACCAAGTATAGTATTATCCATTTCATAAGAAGCAGTAATAGGTATCTTAACACCCCCGCCAACCCCTATAGCAAATTGTCCAATATTAATTTTGGGAAGCAAACCAACTTGAAAGCTATGAGTATACATATTTAAATTAGCTTCTGTTTTTTTGCCTAAAATTTCAGACTCAAGCAAATACATTTTATAACTATCATAACTATACCCAAATTCCCCCAACACACTAATCCCCAATTTACCAATACCTATCATATATCCAATCTGAGCAGTAACACCAGAATCAAACCCCACCCTTCCTTTATCAGATAAAGCCTCATAAGTACCAGTTGGTATTCCAATGGATAAACCCAAAGGCACATTAATTATAGCCTCAAAGCCGCTTGCAGCAAATACTGAGATATTAGTTATAGCTAAAAGAGCGAATGTTAATAATAATAATTTTTTAAATTTTTTCATATACTATTCCTCCCTAATACCAATGGTACATTAAAGAGAAAAAATATCAAGGTTTTAATATGTATTAATTTTGAGACAAGGGCGAAAGACGGGACTTGAACCCGCGACATCCAGATCCACAATCTGGCGCTCTAACCAACTGAGCTACATTCG
>CAKVCJ010000040.1 GCA_934725655.1 uncultured Brachyspira sp. | reverse complement strand
TGTTGTTTATAAACATTTCATAATTTTGATGACTCTTTTCAAATTCTAATACATATTCTATTACAAAATATTCAATTTCTTCTCTTGTATATGGATATTTTTTGTAAGTATAATCATATTGAAGAATAAAGAAGAATTGCTTTATAGAAAAAAACTCTTCATTGTTATCCCATTTATCAATATATTCCATTATAGCATTTTCAATACTTTCACTATGATTATTATTTATATAGCACTCTGTAACAATTTCACCATCAGGCATTTTAGCACCATATACTTTTATAATATTCACTTTTGTGTTTGCAAGCATAAAAGGAATCTCTTTGCTTATAGCATACCATAAAAAAGAAGAATAATTGTTGTTTTCATCGTTTTTTACATATTCATTATAAAATTTTTCTTTTTCAATACTGCTTCCGAGTCCTATTATAGGGCTTTCACATACACTAAATCTTTTTTTATTTCCAAGTATATAAGTATCTATTTCATGATGAGAAACACCATTCAAAAAATCAATCATTCCATTAAAAGCACAGTAAACAAAATCATCAGCAACCAATTCTATAGCCTTATATTTATCATTAGCTATAACAGAACAGTACTCATAAAAATCTTCTTCTAATATTGGAGCTTTTATATAAAAATAAACAGAACATAATACACTGCTTTTCTCTTCAAGCTCTACGATTTTCGGCTCTATTGTTACATCATAAGTTAGAAGTCTTATGGTTTCATTTTCTATTTTATTTTTATCTTGTATGTTTTTATGAAGCCTATTTAAAAGTAATTGTTTATATATATTCATAATTATATAATAACATTTAATTTATATTATTCAATATTTGTTTTATAGAGATTGGAGTAAAGTTATGAATATCAGAAGCTGCATTAAATGCTCTATTATTATATTTTTTATCTTTATGCCAATGTCCATGAATTAAAATTGAGTTTTGATGATAGCCTTCCCATTCTAATATAGGGTAGTGGAATAATATTATTTTTTTATTTTCAAAATTAAGCACATGATAATCTTTAATAAATTTAAAAAGAGAATAATCAAATTTTTTATTTTCTAAAAATTTGTCATTACTGCCTTTTATTAGATACTTATTTCCATTCAAGTTTTTTAGAAGTTCTGTTGTTTTGAGATATCCTTTTTCATTAGAGAAATCGCCGATTATATATATATCATCATTATTGTTTACAGTATTGTTCCAATTATAAAAGATAGTTTCATGCATATCATTGTATTTACTAAATAACAACTTTCTATTAGCATGCATACTGCCGAAAAAATGAGTATCCGAAGTGAAATATATCATTATTTTTTAAGCATTTCCCAAAGATATATATTTTATTCCTCTTTCAGTCATTCTTTGTTTATCGTATTGATTTCTGCCGTCAAATATCACAGGTTCTTTTAACAATTCTTTTATTTTATCAAAACTAGGTCTTCTAAACTCATTCCACTCTGTAACAAGTACTAAAGCATCAGCATTTTCTAAAGCATTATAAGAGTTTTCAGCATAATATATCTTATCCCCAAATATAGCTTTAGCACTGTCAAAGGCTTTAGGGTCATAAGCTCTTATTTTAGCACCCTTTTCAAGGAGCATATTAATGATTGTGATAGCAGGTGCTTCCCTCATATCATTAGTTCTTGGTTTGAAGGCTAATCCCCATAAAGCAAAAGTTTTATCTTTAATATCATTATTATAATATTTTAATATCTTCTCAACAAAAATTTTTCTTTGATTAATATTCACTTGATGAGTAGCCTTAAGCAAATCAGAATTAATTCCATAATCTGAAGCAGTTTTTATTAAAGCCTGCACATCTTTAGGGAAACAGCTTCCGCCGTATCCAAGCCCGTGAAATAAAAATTGATTACCTATTCTTCTGTCGCTGGACATACCAATTCGCACCAAATCAGCATTAGCCCCAACTTTTTCACATATATTAGCAATCTCATTTGCAAAAGAAATCTTTGTAGCAAGAAAAGCATTAGCAGCATATTTAGTCATTTCAGCAGAACGCACGTCCATAATAATAATAGGGTTTCCAGTTCTTGTAAAAGGATTGTAAATATCTCTCATAATATCTATTGCTTTTTCAGAATTAGAGCCTATAACAACCCTGTCAGGTTTTAGAAAATCATCAACAGCCGCTCCTTGTTTCAAAAACTCAGGATTAGAAACAACATCAAACTCTCCATTATAATGCTTCTTAATAGCCTCTTCCACCAATTTATGAGTACCTACAGGCACAGTAGATTTATCAACAATTACTTTATATCCATTCATAGCCTTGCCTATATCATTAGCCACAGAGAGTACAAAACTTAAATCGCAGCTTCCATCGTCTCCGGAAGGAGTGCCTACTGCTATAAAACAAGCTATAGATTTTTTTACAGCATAATCCAAATCATCTGTAAACTCTAATCTTCCCTCAGACACATTTGATACTATAAGCTCCTCTAAACCAGGTTCATATAAAGGAGTAATTCCGCTTTGTAATTTCTTTAATTTTTCTTTATCATTATCTACACATGTAACATAATTTCCCATTTCAGCTAAACAAGCACCAGTTATTAAACCAACATAGCCTGTACCTATTATACATAATTTCATAAATATGCCTCTCTTTAATATATAGACTTTTAATTTATTTTATCATATAATAAAGAAGTATATTGTCAAGTAAAATTTATAGATATAATTAATATTATCCGATAATAAATAATGGGTAATAATATTTTTTAGAATATAAGGATTTTAAATGGATGATTATATAAAAAGTTTGCTTAAAGATTTCTTTGAAGAAGCTTTTGAAATGTTAGATAGATTAGAAGAGAATATTCTTATTCTTGATAAAGATAGAGATAATGTAGATGCGGTGCAGGAAATATTTAGAGCAGTACATACTTTGAAAGGAAGTGCGGGGGCAGTAGAGCTTCTTGATACGCAAAAATATGCTCATAGATTTGAAGATTTGCTTGATTTAATAAGAGATAAAAAAATTAATGTTGATGATGCTGCGATAGATATTTTATTAAAAGGAATAGATATTTTAAAAGAGCTTATCAATTCTGCAAGCAATGAATCAGTATGTTCTATAAATATAGATGAAGAGATAAAAAAGTTAGATGATTTTAAAAATTCCAAGTTAGGTTCGGAAACAAAAACAGAAGATTCTAATAGTGATGAAGTAATAGATAATAAAACATCAAATAAATATGATAATTTGAATTTAGATAACAGTATATTAAGTACTATAAGAGAGCATAAAGATGATGGGTTAAAGATTAAATTAGTATATGTTAAGTTTAATGCGGAAAGCCCAATGAGAACTGTTGGAGGAGTTCAGGTATTCGTTGCTCTTAAAGATAAAGGAGATATAGTTACAAGTGTGCCTCCATTACAAAATTTGGAGGGCGATGAGTTCTATCAAGATGTAATATATTTACTCGCTACTTTAGAAGAAGATGATGATATAATTAATGATATAACTTTCCCAGAAACAACAGAAGAAATAAAAATAGAAGAGTTTATATTAGAAGATTATGAGAAAACAGCAGCAAGTAAAAAATCAAAAGAAGTATCTTCAGCAGTAAAAGATGAAAAAAATGTTAATAAAGATAAAAAAGTTGATAGACAAAGTTCTTATTTGAGAGTAGAAAGCGATAGAATAGATGCTATGATGAATCAAGTTGGAGAATTGGTTACAAATAAAAGTTCTTATGTACAGTATGATGATGATTTGTCTTCTTATGGAAAGTTAATTTCTAATTCAATAAATGATATAAAAAAATATTATAGAGATACTATAGTTCAGATTCTTAGAAAATTTGAAGATTATGCCCAAAAAAAAGAAATTAAAGATTTGAGAAGTAATTATATTAATAGTTTTAATAGCAAATTAAATGAAATATCAAAAATAGAAGATGATTTTAAATATACTTTAGATAAATATAGAAGTTCTTATCAGCTTCTTACAAGAGTAACAAATGAATTGCAAGAGACAGTAATGAAAATAAGGATGGTTCCTATAGCACAAACATTTAATAGATTTCCTCGTTTGATACGCGATTTATCTAGAGATTTGGGTAAAGAGATAAGACTTGAAATGCATGGAGAAGATACTGAACTTGATAAATCTGTAATAGAAACCTTAGTTGATCCATTGGTGCATATTATCAGAAATGCTGTAGACCATGGTATAGAAATGCCTGAGGATAGAGTAAATGCAGGAAAGAATAGGGTAGGCACTGTAGTATTGCAAGCTTCTCATGAAGGTAACCTCATTATTATAAAAATATCAGATGACGGTAAAGGAATGCAGCCGCATAAAATATTTGAAAGTGCAGTTAAAAAAGGCTTAGTATCTGCTGATGCTAAATTAACAGAACAGCAAATGCTTGAATATATATTTGCTCCTGGTTTTTCTACTGCTTCCAAAATTACAAATGTTTCTGGAAGAGGAGTAGGAATGGATGTTGTTAAGAAAAGTTTAGAGAAGATTAACGGAAGTGTGAGTATAGATACAGAATATGGCAAGGGGTCTACTTTCTCTTTAAGGATACCTTTGACTGTTGCTATTATTCAGGCTTTAATAGTAGATGCAGAAAAAGAGTATTATGCCGTTCCTATTAACAGTATATTAGAAACTATAAAAATAGAACCTACAGAAATACATGAATTAGAAGGTACTGAAGTTATTAAGGTAAGAGATGAGGTAATTAATATCCTTAGTATAAAAGAATTATTTAAGCTTCCTTCAAGATATACTGATATTAAATCATATTATGCTGTTATTATATCTTCTGAAGAGAAAAAAGTTGCCTTGCTTGCAAATAACCTTATAGGTGAACAAGATATCGTTATTAAAACACTTAAAGATACAGTAACCAAATCTGAAGGTATCGCAGGAGCTACTATTTTGGGTGATGGAACAGTTAGTTTTATACTTGATATTCAAACTATAGTAAGTCTTGGTACAAAGAGAATTATAGAGCGAGGAAAAATCAATACTGTAAATACATCCAAAAATGATTTAAAAAGCTTCATTAATAAATTGAAAAATAATGAAATACCAGAAGCTAATGAAATTAATAATTAAGTAATTAATAAAATCCTTCACTTTTAGCATCTTTACTCATTAGTTCTTTTATGGTGTCTTGTATGTCGGCATTATTGAAGAGTATATTGTATATAGCCTCTGTTATCGGCATGTATATATTATTATTTTTGGCATATTCATACGCTGCTGTTGTAGCATATACTCCTTCGGCTACTTGTCCATGAGAGTTAGCTATAACATCTTGATATTTTTTCCCTTTAGCAAGCTCTCTTCCAAGTCTATTGTTTCTGCTTAATCCGCTAGAGCATGTTACTATTAAATCGCCTATTCCTGAAAGACCATACATAGTATCTGTTCTTGCACCTTTACTTAAAGCAAACCTTACTATTTCATGAAGCCCTCTTGTAATGAGAGCAGCTTTAGTATTATCGCCTAAATTAAGCCCATCAACTATGCCGCCTGCTATGGCTATAATGTTTTTTAAAGCTCCGCCTATTTCTACACCCTTTTGATCTGTAGAATTATATATTCTAAATTTGGGAGGGACAGTTAAAGTATCTCTTACATATTCTGAAACACCTTTCTCGCCGCCAATAACAACGGCAGTAGGCACGCCCCTCGCAACCTCTTCAGCATGAGAAGGCCCAGAAAGCGTAAGAATATTTACATCTCCAGATATAATACTTCTTGCTACTTCACTCATAGTCTTACCAGTATTCCTATCTAATCCCTTTGTAGCAGATATTATAATTTGCTCATTGCTTATATAAGGTTCTATATTTTCGCAAGTATTATAAAAAGCAAAAGAAGGAGTTACAATGATTACTATTTTAGAATCATTAATAACTTCGCCAAGTTCCATACTAAATTGTATTTCTTTGTTTAGTTCTATGTTTTCTAAATAGTTATCATTTCTATGGAATTTTTTAAGATTATTGTAGCTATTTTCACTATGCACCCATACTTTAATATTATGTTTCTCAGCAAAAATATTAGCTAAAGCAAGTCCCCAACCGCCAGCACCTATAATCGCAACATTTTCCATTAATATGAACCTTAATTTTATTTGTTATAATAGTCTATCAGTATATAAAAAATTATTGTGCAGTACATACTACATCATTTATTTTTAGATATGGAGATATATTTCTCGAAAAGTTTACATTAACTTGCGTTTCACTTAATATTTCTATCACTCCTGATACTGTACCGCTTTGAAATGCATAAGAGTTTACATCTTCATTAGCTGTAGGAGCTATGTGCTGTATATTACCATCATATTTAAGTACTTCTCCAGTACCTGCTAGAGTTCCAGTTTCTTCTCCAAATTGTAAAGTGATGGTTGAAGTAGTTCCATCTGTTGTAATTGTAACCCAGAGGTATGCACTTCCCAATACAGGGCTTGTACTTTTTAAACCTTTTCCAACTAAACCATTAGTTTTTTCTGATTGTTCTATAGGGCCAGTGTTGGCTTTACATGATACAAGAAAGATTATTGACAAAATACTAATAAACATCATTATTCTATTCATTTTACATCTCCTACTACTCTAAGTATAATAAATTTATTTTATTTAGTCAATAATAAATTTCCTTATTTATTATTATAAGATTTTTTCACAAATAGCTTCCATTATTTTAGTATATGGAGAGACATTTTGAGTAAAACTAATTCTTACATTTTCAGAATCTAATAATTCCAAACTTCCTGTAATAGTACCTGTTTGAAAAGCATAGGAAGTATTATTATTTTTATCAGTTGGACTTATTTCAGTAATTTGATTATTGTCATCAAAAGTAACAGTTTCTCCAGTACCTTGAGCAGCGTCTTGCCCAAATTGAATTTTAATTGTACTCAAATCACCTGGAGTTATTGTTACCCATAAATATGTATTTCCTAAGGCAGGGCTTATACTTTTAAAAGTTTCTGCTGTATTAGCTTCAGTAACTATCGGTCCTGTGTTTGTTTGACAAGACATAGAAATTAATGATATTATAAATAAAGTTATTACAATAACAGTTTTTTTCATAAAAAACTCCAAACTTTTATATACTTATACTTTATTATCGACATATCATATCTTAATTTTTATTAATTACTTATCTTTTTTATTGCTGAGTTGTTATTTGTTTGTTGCATATTACATTTTGAATATTTAAATACGGTTTATACATTGTTGCAAAACTTATGGTAATTCTATTTTGATTCATAAATGTAAGTGTTCCAACTATTTCTTTATTATTAAAAGCATAATCCGGCATTGTTCCAGATATGCTAGATATGTCTACCTCAAGTCTTGTATTAGAAGTACTAGGTGTAGATGATGATCCAATCCACATATAAAAACCATTATCCTTGTTTTCTTCTATATATACATGCAATTTTTCGCTTTTATATTTTCCTACAGATTTAGCACTAATATATTCCCCATCATATCCAGTAAGCCCATCAGCTAACCGTGTAGGAGTAAATAGGGTACTAGCATCCTGACAAGAAGATAATAAAATAATTAATAAAAAAACAAATATAATTTTAAAACTTCCCATATATTCTAATTTTTCCTTACTAAATTAAGGATTATTGGCATTATTTCCAGAAGTACAAATTATATCCCTTACATTGAGATAAGGAGGTGTATTTCTTACAAAACTAATTTTTATTTGATTTGCTGATAATATACTAAAATTACCAGATATTATACCATTTTGAAAACTATAATTGCTGCTTCCATTTTCTTGATATAATTTATCTATAATTTCAGAATCGCCTACTGGATTACCGCCGGATGATATACCTATTTGAATAGCGTTTGCCTCTAACTTTACTGTTAATTGATAATCTTGTCCTAAAATTGGATCTATACTAGTATAATCTCCTGTGTTTGATACATTTGTTGCTGTTGTATCAAATTTTTTACAGCTTATCAACATTACAGATATTACAAAAATAGTAAATAAAAGTAGCAATATTTTTTTATTCATAAGAAAACTCCATTAAACTCATATTATATATTATAATAAATTTATAATATATAGTCAAATTGCTGTTTATCTTATCGGATAAATAATGATAAAAATAAATATGCAAATAAAAATTTTATATTATATTAAAATGTTTTAGAGCATTAAATACTCCGTCATTATCAACATCATCAGTAATATAATCAGCAACTTCTTTTAGCTCCTTATTAGCATTTCCCATAGCAACACCAATATTGGCGTGTTTTATCATACTAATATCGTTTCCCCCATCTCCAAAGGCAATAGTCTCTTCCAATTTGATTCCATAATATTCTATAACTTTATCCATGCCTATATGTTTTCCGCCGCCTTTGGTATTAACATCGGCAAATGCTTCATGCCATCTGCTTGAATCGCAATTTTTAAATATTTTTAACATTAATTCTTTTTCTTTTTTCCTATCTACAAATAAATTTATCTGCAAAATATCATTAATATTATTTTCTAAAAACTCATAATAATTATCTACAGCAGGTATTGGAAGATTGATAGATTTAGCAACCTCTTCAACTTCCTTTGTAACATAATTAACAAATATACCGCTGTTTATCATAATAGAACAAGGAAATAATTCTTTATTTTTTAAATAATCTATCAAAGAATATATTTCTTCTTTTGCTATATTATGTCTATATATCCTTTTATCTCCTATATAACAATCAAAACCATTAGCAGTAATATAACCATCAAACACTAAATCATCTATATTATTTATATGGTTTTTTATTCTTCCTGTAGCTATAAAAACTTTAATTCCTTTTTCTTTTAATAATCTTATAGCTTCTTTTGATGAATCAGAAATTTTATGCGTATTAAAACTCACTAAAGTACCGTCTATATCGAAAAATACAGCCTTTATCATTTGTTTTATTCCTTAATAAAAATTAATCTAATAAATTAAAATGTTTTAGAGCATTATATATTCCATCATTATCAACATCATCAGTAATATAATCAGCAATTTCTTTTACTTCTTTACTCGCATTGCCCATAGCAACTCCAATATGAGCATGCCTTATCATACTAATATCATTTTCTCCATCTCCAAAAGCAATAGTCTCTTCTAATTTAATTCCATAATGTTCTATAACTTTATCTATACCTATATGCTTTCCAATATTTTTTATATTAACATCAAAAAAAATTGGATGCCATCTGCTTGAAGTAGAGTTTACTAATATATTATTCATAATCTCTTTTTCTTTGTCTTTATCTGCAAATATATTAATCTGAAATATATCATCTATGCTGTTATAAACATATTCTAAAAAATTATCTACAACATCTACATGTACTTTTACCATATTATAAAACATCTCTATAGTTTTGTTGGTATTTGTATAAATATCCTTGCTAGTCATAATAGAGCAGGGCAGGTCATGATTTTGTAAATAATGGCATAAGCTTTTTATATCATTCTGATTTAAAGTGATTTTATATATTTCCTTTTTGTCTATATAGCATGCAGAACCATTGAAAGTAATGTATCCGTCAAACTCTATATTATCTAAATTATCTATCTGATATAAAGCTCTTCCAGTTGCCACAAATACTTTTATATTTTTTTGTTTGAGAGTGTAAATTGCTTTTTTTGATAATTCAGATATTTTATGTGTATTAAAACTCACTAAAGTGCCGTCTACATCGAAAAATGCAGCTTTTATCATAATTTTAAACCTGTTTATTAAAAAATTTAACTGTTATATTATATATTAAATTATATAAAAAAGCGAGTGAAAACTTTTTTGCTTTCATCCCGCTTAAAATATTTTAAATATTATAATTTTTTATTTTATAGATTTAAAACTTAACGTATAAGTAATTTCAAATTCTTCGCCCTTTGAAGTATCATTACCTTTTAGATATTTGTATCTTATTGTAAAATCTTTACTTTCTCCTAATTTAATACTAAAGTTCTTATCAAAAGATATTGCAGTATTTTCTGTTTCCTCATAACTATTAATAACAAAACTTTCTTTATTAGCATCATATTTTAATTTTACTTTAGGAGCATTAGGAGTAGCAACAATACCGCTTCCATTTTCTTCTAAATTATCTGTATCTATGTAGTTTAGTAAACTATTATATTTATAAATACTAGATGATAATATTATATAAGTTTCATTTTCTTTTATATTTTTAACAGAATATGATTTTGTACCTGTAAATGATTTTTCAGCATTTAAATTTATCTGCAAATCTTCTTTACTTACTTTTAAAGTATCTATTCCAACGCCTCCAGAATAATAATCTTCTAAATATTCCACTTGAGAATTAGCATCACTTGAAACTTTAGCTCCTATGCCATATGTGAAATATCCATGATTTTGTATTTCATATGTAAATGGAGGAAGAAATCCCAATTTTCCTTTTCCGTCAGAACTTCTTACACTAATATTTTTCAAACTTTTAGCAGATACTGTTATTTCATCTAAAGTAGTGGACTCTAAATCTTTTTTAGGTAAGTAAGGAGAGTATCCTTGTCCTTTTTCATTATGTTCAGCCATATTTGTAAATT
>CAKVCJ010000039.1 GCA_934725655.1 uncultured Brachyspira sp. | reverse complement strand
TCATAGTTGTTGTAACACCTTGTATTTGTTTAGGTTTTGGAGGAGGAGGCGTAAAATCTAAATCAATATCTAAAGCTACTGTAGCTATAGTTTTATCTTTAAGCTCAACATTTGATTGAAACTGATATTTTTTATCTTGAGAGCCTACATATATTCCAAACACACTCTTATAAACTTTCATGTTACCGCTTACATCTTTTAATTCAAAAAATTTTACTATAGGCCTCGCACTTCCCATAAGTTTTGCATTTTTTATTTTTACATCATCTTTAGAAGTTATATAAATAGTAGAAACTTTTCCAGCATAAAATGGATAAGGATCAACATAAACTTTCAAATCTTTATCATAACTTTTAAAATCATTAATAGAATTGAATTGATTAGCCCTAAGATAATAAACCCCATTAACTAAATTAATCTCTCCTCCATTCTTTACAGAAAGAGCTGTATTGTCTGATAGATAATAATATTTATTTTTTATTTTTATCTCAGCAAAAGCATTTTTTGAAGTTCTAATAGTATCCCCATCATAAACTTTGTTGCTGAAACTAATAGCTTTACCATCTCTCAAAACTTCTATCTTTCCAGCATATTTTAAATCATATTGAGAATAAAGCGATAAAGATAATAAAAAAACAAAAACCATTACAAAATTTTTCATAAACAATAAACCTCCAAAAAATATTACATTTTATAATTATCAAGCTTCAAAAGATGCTCTTTTATATCTTTATTAGAAGGTGCTATCTCAAATGCTTTGGTAAGATAATTTTTTGCATTTGCAATATCTTTCTTTTTGAAATAAGCCCAACCCAAAGAATCTAAATATGCAGGATTAGAAGGATCTTTATGCAATGCTTTTTTTATCTCTTCTATTCCTTCATCTATATTAATATCACTATCAACCAATATAAAGCCTAATGAGTTTCTGGCGTTCGGACTTTCTGCATCTAAAGCAACAGCCTTTCTTAAATACTCTATAGCCTTTCTTACATTTTTTTTCTTATAATAAACATATCCAAGTACAGAATAAATTTGAGTGTTTTCTATATCATAAGATAAAGCATCAAGTAATTCAAACTCAGCCAAATCATACATCTCTCTAATAGCATATATATATCCGACTATAACATGCGCCTGCATCATTCTAAGAGGATTATCAAGCCTCCTCAAAATCTTATCAAAAACTTCAAGTGTATTATCATAATCTTGCATCTGAGCATAGGATAAAGCAAGATGATATCCCGATTCCACATCATTATTTTCAGAGAATATCTTCTCTAAAGAATCTATCGCTTCTTTATAGTTCTCGTTTCTAAATAGTTTTATACCCTCTTCTAATTCTATTTTTCCAGAACCTATACTCATATACACTCCTATTGTTTTGTTATCATATTATTTTATATTTAAATAAAAAAATCTCAATATATTTACAAAAAAAGTTAACATATTTAATTAATATATTATCAATACATAGTTTTATAAAAAAATAAAATTATTATATTCTATTATATTATAATTCTATTAAAACCTTGATAAAATATATACTTTTGTTATAATATAATAATTTTAAGGGTTATTTTATATGTCTAAAATTATATCAATAGTTAATCAAAAAGGCGGCGTTGGAAAAACAACAACAGCTGTTAATTTAAGTTCTATAGTAGCATCTATGGGATATAAAACCTTATTAGTAGATATAGACCCGCAAGCTAATGCCTGTTTGGGTATAGGTGTTACAAGAGATAAAATGGAATATGGTATATATGATATTCTAATCGGAGAAGCTGATATAGAACAAGTAATAATAAAAACATATCAAGACAACCTCTATCTTATACCATCAGATTCTGATTTGGTAGGTGCTCAGATAGAGTTAGTAGGCGAAATAGGAAGAGAATACAAATTAAAAAAAGCTATAGAAAAAATAAGAAATGATTATGATTATATATTTATTGATTGTCCTCCTACTTTGGGTATTCTCACTTTAAATGCTCTAACTGCTTGTGATTCTGTGCTTATACCAATACAATGTGAGTTTTACGCTTTGGACGGAGTTGGAGAGCTTAATAATACTATATCTTTAGTAAAAGAAAATTTAAACCCCAATTTATATATAGAAGGCGTATTATTAACAATGTATGACGGCAGAACCAATCTTAGCAATGATGTTGTCAGAGAAGTTGTTAATTATTTTAAAGATAAAACTTATAAGACTATGATACCAAGAAATGTACGTTTGAGTGAGGCGCCGTCTTATGGAAAGGCTATTACAGATTATGATAAAGAGTGTATTGGTGCTAGGAGTTATAAAGAGTTTGCTAAAGAGTTTATAGAAAGGTCTAAATAATTTTTTGGAGTGATAATATATGACAAGAAAAGGCGGACTTGGCGGTCAGGGGATGAATGCCTTAATAAAATCTACCGATAAAGAAATAAAAAGAGCTGTTGAAGAAGCTGAAAAAAATGGCATATTAGAAATAGAGGTTTCACTTATAGATGTTAATCCTGATCAGCCTAGAAAAGTTTTTAATGAAGAAGAAATTAAAGGGCTTGCAGAATCTATAAAGGAAAATGGTCTCATTAACCCTGTTACATTAAGAGAAAAAGACGGTAAATATCAAATAATATCCGGCGAGAGAAGATTTAGAGCATTTAAATATTTAAATAAAGATAAAGTACCCGCATTAGTATTAAAAAATATACCAGATTCTAAAATGCTCGAACTTACACTTGTAGAAAATATTCAAAGAGCAGATTTAAACGCAATAGAAATAGCAAGAAGCTACAAAAAATTAATATATGATTTAAATATTAAACAAGAAGAATTAGCTAACAGAGTTGGTAAAAGCAGAAGCACTATTTCAAATTCTATGAGAATATTAGAGTTAAATGAAAATATACAAAATCTAATATTAGAAGATAAGCTTACAGAAGGCCATGCAAGAACTATACTTTCTTTTAGCGAAAATGATGAAGAGAGAGAAAGATTTGCAAATGAAATAATAGAAAAAGGCTATTCTGTAAGAGAATGCGAAAAAATAGTAAAAGATAAAAAAGAAATACTAAAAGAAAACAGTGATACGCAAAATAAAAATATAAAACAAGAACATAAGAAAGACCCTAATATAAAAAAATTGGAAAATGATTTGGAGAAAATATTTTCTACAAAGGTTAATGTGATAGATAAAGAAGGCAAAGAAGGTAAAATTATAATAGAATATTATAGTGCAGATGATTTATCGAGAATAATGGATATACTTGATAACATTCATAATATTAATACTAATTCTATTAAACATACTACTATAGAATATTAGGAGATATTTTTGAAATTAAAAGTTCTAATTATATTATTATTAAATATATTTTGTTTATATTCGAGAGAACAATTAAAAATATCTATAGTAGATTTAAACTATGAATTAAAAAACAACTCTCCTTTAAGAAAAGATATTGTAAGAACTATAAATCGTTTCCCCTATTTAAAACACCCCTACACCATTACAGTAGATAGAATGAAAAAAAGACTATTCAAAACAAATGAATTAACATTAGAACAAGGCTTAACAGTAGCATCAAATTTAAAAGTTAATGTTGCAATTATAATGGATAGTGAATTAAAACTAAAAAATACAAATAATATAGCAACTAATAATTTACAAACAAACAATATAACAAATATTCTGCTTACCAATGAAATTATTCAATCTTATTCTAACGATATAGCAAATACATTAGACAAATTAAATAATTATACTCAAGAAAAAAAAGAATTAAATGATATAATAGAAGAAAAACTCGGAAATCCTCAAAGCACTAATAATACATCAGAAACAAATGAATATGAACTTTTTTATAACTTTACAGTAATAGATATCACAAAAAATGAAACTCTTAAAGAATATAAATCTATAGCATCAAATCAGGCTAATTCTCAAATTAGTGAAATAGGAACTTATTTAGAGTATTATTTTGCAAAAAGCATATTAGACTCTCTTATTAATGAAAACAGTGATATTAATTTAAACTTTGAAATAGAGAGAATTACATCAAGCAATGAAATTCATATTATAAGAAATAGCGGTGAAATAATAGAAAATGAAACATTTAAAATAAAATTTAATTCAACAGAAGATGGTTATTTATATATATTAGCATTGCAAAATGATGGAAATATTATTTTGATGCATCCTAATGATTTTAATAATTATATGGAAAATAATAATATTCGAAAAAATAATATAGATTCTAATACAGAATATACCATTCCCCCAGAAAACTCTATTTTTAAAATGGTTGTTTCTGCTCCATTTGGCTTAGATAGTTTTTATGCAATATTTATGAAAAAAGAAGCCATATGGTTAGAAGAGCAATATTTTAATGGGGATGGATTTAAATCTGGAAATAAAAATAGAGCCGCTGAAATGGTAATAAAATTAAAATCTTCTCTCAAATTAAAACTTTCTAATAATTGGCAAATATCTAAAATATATATCATATCCAAACCAGCAATTTAACAAATTTGCTTTTTTTCATATTTATATTATAATTACATAGCTATTTTTACTTTTAGGACTAATGAATGAAAAAAGGATTAATGTCTAAGTTTATTTTAACTTTTTCAATATTTTTATTTGCTTCATTTTTATTAATATATTTTATTTATAAGCCAATATATATAGGGAAATTTTTAAAAGAAAAACATTTTCAAACTCTGAACTTAAAAAATATAACCGAAGGACAAATTAATGAAATAAAAAATACAGTTAATACTGTAGTAAATAACCTCGAAGCAAATCCTGATGTAGAAACTATAGGAAAGTTTTTTACTAATATTGCTAAATCACAAACAGGATATTTAAATGTATATTATGGGGAAACTGTTCCATATTCTCAAGGCGGGGTTTTTATTAATACATTAGCAGAATATGACCGTTCTTATGATCAAACTTCAAGAGATTGGTATAAAAATGCTGTTTTAACTAATGATGTTTATATAAGTGAGCCTTATATAGATTTTATAGTAAATGAACTTACAGTTACATTCAGTAAAGCTGCTTATAATAATAATTCTTTGCTTGGAGTGTTTTCTATAGATTTTACAGATATTAATGGAATAATAGAAAATGCAAAAAATAGTTTTACGGGTGAATGTTATATTGTATCACAAGAAGGAATTTATATAACGCATGATAATAAAAAATATTTATTAAATAAAGATAATAATCTATTTACAGACCCATTATTTGCAAATTTTAAAGATAATTTTTCTTCACATCTAAATGAAACGAAGGTATATAAAGATAAATGGTACAGCATACAAACTTTATCTAATGCTCCTTGGATAATTGTTTTTAAAGGGGACGCTAAAAGTATTAATATTCAATTTCATTTGATAATGCTTGTTATACTATTAATTATGATAATTTTAATTATTATTGAAGCTTTATTAGTATCAAAAGTTATTAAGCCTTTAAATCATTCTATAGAAATAATAGATTTTATGAAGGAAGGAAATTTTAACAGCAACTTCAATAAAAAAGATTTATCATTAAAAGATGAATCAGGACATTTAACTAACTCTTTAAATGATATGCAAGAAAAGATATCTAAAATAGTTTATGGCATCAAATCACATATAGACGGCATTAAGAACTCTACAGCACAAATATCAAACGGCATTTATAATTTATCTGATAGAACTTCATCTCAGGCTGCCGCTATAGAAGAGATAACAAGTTCTATAGAGAGTCTTTTTACTTCAATATCTGAAACATCAAAACATAGTAATTTAGCAAAAGATATGGGCATAAAAGTAGCAGATTATTCAAAAAGCGGAGTTGAAGCAGTTAATAAAATATCTAACAATATGTATGATATATCATCTTCGAGTAAGGAAATTTCTAATATTACAAAACTTATACAAGATATAGCATTACAAACAAATATTTTAGCATTAAATGCAGCAGTAGAAGCAGCCCGTGCTGGTGAACAAGGTAAGGGCTTTGCTGTTGTTGCTTTAGAAATTAGAAATTTAGCTAATAATGTTAATGAGGCAGCAGGTAATATAACAAACATTATAGAGAAAACTTTATCAAAAATAGATGTAGGATATGAATCTGTTACGCACTCTTTAGAAATACTTTCAAAAATAGAAAACTCAGCCAATGAAGTATCAAATCTTCTTTTGGAAGTATATAACTCTGTATCCACAGAAGAGAACAGCGTAAAAGAAATTAATTTAGCTATGAATGAATTAAATACTATAACACAAGAGAACTCACAGCTTGTTTATCAAAGTTCTATTTTGGGTAAAGAAGTAGCAGACGATACTTTAAATGTGCATCATAAGTTAGAGTATTTTAAATTAAAGCCTTAATCTTTACTAACATAAACAGTAGTTGAAGGGAATGCAAAGTTAGCATTAATCTTAGCAAACTCTTCTACTATCTTATAGTTAATCTTTTCTACTACAGTAACAAATTCAGTATAATCTGAAACATTAACATAATATATCACTTCAAAATTTAATGAAGAATCGGCAAACTCTACAAATCTTGCACTAGAGAATGTAGTAGAACTTTCGCTTTCTATAATAGTTTTAACTAAATCAGGTATTTTTTTAAGTGTTTCTAACGGAGTGGAATATTCTACTCCTAAAACCATATATTTTCTTCTTTTTTCTAATACTCTATAGTTTTGTATTCTTGAAGCAAGCAAATTAGTATTAGAAATTAAAAGCTGTTCGCCTGTGTTTCTTCTTATACGAGTAGATTTTATTCCTATATATTCAACAGTACCTAAATCTTGATCAATCTGTATAAAATCTCCTTTCAAAAAAGGCTTATCAAAAACAATAACAAAATAATTAAATAAATCAGCTATTATACTTTGAGCAGCAAAAGCCACAGCAACACCGCCGATTCCAAGCCCAGTAATAAATGTAGTAACATTAACACCAACATTTGAAAGTATAGTTAAAATACCAATTATCCATACTAATACTTTTGTTAAAGTAACTATTCCATCAGATATAATAACATTTTTTTTCTGAGATAAATAGTTATCCGTAAAATTAGTTATAATATCACATATAAATAATACAGAGAAAACAATTATACATACAGCCAATATTTTACCCCAGTATCCACCTAATACTTTAGGCAATACTAAAGTAGATTTTGCTATAGCTATAGAAGCCACTAATATAACAGGTATGCTTCTTTTTTTTACACTTCTTGCTAAAGCAGCAAAAAATGAATTCTGAAACTTAACATTCACTTTCATTAATAACCTTACTGAAAGTGAAAGCCCTATTCTCATAATAGCAAAACTTGAAATAAATAATATTAAAGAAATTAAATATTTAAATAAGCTGTTTCCATAAAAAACTGTCTCTTTTAGGTATTCCATTAGAACTCCAAACTAATTTGTTTTTATTATCATAATATTATATATTTATTTTTTAAATATTTAAATATTAAAATATAAAAAATATAATTTATAACTATAAAAATTAACTATGATGATGTCCGCAATCACAGCTTGTTACTTTTATGTCTATATTTTGTGTATTCACTTTTTCAACATTTGATTTCTCACCTATAGGATAAAGAAGCCTTAAAGCATTAAGTACAACTATAACAGTAACTCCAGTATCAGCAAATATTGCAAGTGCTATAGAAGCAAGTCCAAAAGCTCCAAGTATTATAGCACCAAATTTAATTACTAAAGCAAGCAATATATTTTCTAAAACAACAATATGATAATAGCAGCCACTTTAGAAGGTTTATCGTCCATTATAATAACATCAGCATTTTCTATAGCAGCATCAGAACCAAGCCCTCCCATAGCAATACCAATATCAGCACGTGCCAAAGAAGGGGCATCATTTATACCGTCTCCTACAAATATTGAAACTTTACTCTCTTTCATCATACCTTCTAATACATTTACTTTCTCTTCAGGCAAACAGCCTCCATTAAATGATTGTATATTATTCTCTTTTGCAAATGAAGTAACGCGTTCTATATTATCGCCGCTAATTAAAGCAGTTTCTATATTCATGGAGTTTAACAAATCAATAGCTTCTTTAGTATCTTCTTTTATTATATCATCAATATAAAAAGCACCTGCATATTCACCATCTATTGAAATATAAACATTAAATTTATTGTTAATATTATCTGGAAGTTTTATATTATTTTGTTTTAATAAATCAAGCTTTCCTATTAAAATATTTTTGCATTCAATGATTGATTCTGAACCTTTACCCCTAATGTCTTTATGTGATGTTATTAAACTTTCATTTATTTCATGATTTTTTTTGTAATGCTCTACTATAGATATGGCTATAGGGTGAGAAGAGCCTATTTCTGCCAAAGAAGCATATTTAATTAATGTATCATCATCATATATGCCAGCATTTTCTATCTCTCTTATATAAAACTTACCTTTGGTGAGAGTTCCTGTTTTGTCGAAAATTACTTTTTTAGTCTTAGCAAGCAAATCTAAAAACACCCCGCCTTTAACCATTATTCCAAACTTTGAAGCTCGTCCTATAGAAGCAAAATATGTTAAAGGAATGCCAACCATAAAAGCACAAGGACAAGAAACTACAAGCAATGTAAGAGAACGTGAAAACCAATCATTAAAAAACTCTCTTCCATATATTATTGTAGGTATTATAGTAAGTAAAACAGCTCCAAATACAACTATAGGAGTGTATATCCCAGCAAACTTTGTGATGAATTGCTCTATATTTGCCTTTCTGTTTTGAGATTCCTGAACTAATTTTAATATTTTTGCTATAGAAGACTCTGCATATACTCTAATAACTTTAGCCTTTATGCTGCTCTCTCCATTTATAGTACCTGCTAAAATTTCATCGTTAACTTTCACATCCTTTGGCATACTCTCACCAGTTAATGCCTTAGTGTCAAGCCAGCTCTCCCCTTCATAAATAACAGCATCTAATGGCACTTTCTCAAAAGGATTAATTAATATATTATCATTTATATTAACTTTAGAAATATCAACTTTTTGTATAGTTCCGTCTTCTTTTATGATATTAGCAAAATCTGCCCTTATAGACATAAGTGCTGCTATTGTTCTTTTAGATTTATCAACTGCCATATCTTCAAAATATTCACCTATTCTGTAGAAAAGAAGTACTGCCAAAGCCTCAGGCAATTGATGAAGTATTATAGCGCCAACTGTGGCAATGCTCATAAGAAAACTCTCTCTCATAAACTTGCCATGCACAAAATCTAATACAGCATTTTTAAAAACTTCTCTTCCTAAAATGAAATAAGGTATGAAAAATATTACATATTCTATTAAACCATGAATTTCATCATGCAAAACATTAAGTAAAATTAAAACAATTATGGAAATAGTAATTTCACTAATAAATAAAATTTTTTCTTTATTCTTTAACATGCTCATACCCCCAAGCATAAATTTTTTCTATATGTTCATCATCAAGCCTATAAAAAACGTGAAGCCCAACTTTTCTTTTCTTCACTAACCTAGCCTGCCATAACATCTTTAAATGCTGCGATACAGAAGGCTGCTTCATATCAAGAAAAGATACCAATTCATGAACGCATAATTCTCTCTCGCTTAAAACAGATATTATCTTTAATCTTGTAGGGTCAGAAAATACAGAAAAGAAATCAGCTAAAACCGAAAACTCATCATCATTTGGAAGTTTTGGTATAAAAGATGATATATTCTCTTCTTTTGTATTTATCTCACAATTATCTTCATAGCTTTCTATGATGCTTTGTTGTTTATTGTTTTTTTTCTTTTTTTCCATAGATAGTCCTATTTCTATATAACTATATTATAATATAATGATATACTTATATAAAAATAATGTCAACACCTAATATATAAAAAAAGGAGAGCATAATATATCTTTATACTCTCCAAAAGATTGTCTATTGTTTTTTATACGTTTTTTGCCATGAAGTCACTTTTAAGAAAACTTAACAATATAATTAATTATAAATATTATAAATATGATTACAGGAAGAATATACGTTATATAAAACCTTGTAAATTGAGGAAATTTAACACCCATTCCCATATCAGCTTCCTTTATAAAATTATCCCAACCCCAACCATATTTAGAGACGCAAAATATTATTATATACATACCTCCAAGCTCAACCAAATTATATGTAACAATAAAGTCATACAAATCTAAAAAAGTAGTACCCTTTCCCATAGGCTCTATAAATGATAACACATTAAAACCTAATGCCGTAGTAGAACCCAAAACAAATACTACAATACCAACTATTACAGAAGATATATTTCTTTTTAAGTTAAACTCAGACATAGTGAAAGCAATTAAGTTTTCAAATACCGTTATAACAGTAGTAAGAGCCGCCATAGATAAAAATACAAAAAACAACACTCCCCAAACCCTTGATAAAGGCATAGAATTAAATATATTAGGAAGCGTAACAAAAGCTAATCCTGCTCCCTCTCCCGGATTAACCCCAAAAGCAAAACTTGCAGGAAATATAACAAGCCCAGATAAAAAAGCTATTAAAGTATCCAATACTACTATTATAAGAGTTTCATTTGTTATAGTTCTCTCTTTTCCTATATAGCTTCCAAAAATAGTCATGCTTC
>CAKVCJ010000038.1 GCA_934725655.1 uncultured Brachyspira sp. | reverse complement strand
CATTAAATGTTTTTTCTTTATAATCAGCTTTATATATTTCGTAGGTTTTATTTTGATTTAATATGCTATTGATGTTAGCATTTAGTATTAATGTGTTTAATGATATTAAGATTACTACAAAAATTTTTTTCATCATAATAACACCTCGTTTTTTAACAAGTATTAAAAGTTCTGTTATAATTCTCGGCAAATAATAATTTTATAACATTTAAATCTATATACTTTTAGTTTATTTGAAGCTATTAAATATTCTTCTGATTATTGATTTTTTATATTTTTAAGATAGAATATAATATATATAAAGGATTAAAATTTGATGTTATATAAAGATTTTGAAAAAAATAAAAATAATATCATTAATAAAAGAAATAAAATATGGATTAAAAATAAAATATTTCCTAAATGGGTAAATCCAGAAGAAATAGATTTGGAACAATTCTTTACAAAAGAAGATACTGCTAAATATTGTTACAATAATTTATTGTCTTTTTTAGACAAAGAAGAGATAGATATATCAAACTATACTTTTATAGAACCTTCGGCTGGTAATGGTGCTTTTTTTAATTTGTTAAATTCAAAAAATAAAATAGGCTTGGATTTAATGCCTTTGTCTGATGGAATATTAGAACAAGATTTTTTATTATGGTCGCCTGATGATTTAACTAGAAAATATATATTTATAGGTAATCCTCCATTTGGTTACAGAGCTTGGCTTGCTTTAGCGTTTATGAACTCAGCAGCTCAATATGCAGATTATATAGGTTTTATATTGCCTATGTCATTTCAAAGTGATGGAAAAGGTTCTCCTAAAAATAGAGTAAATAATATGAAATTGGTTCATTCTGAAATACTTCCAAATGATAGTTTTTATAGATTAGATAATAAAAAAATTACAGTGAATGCTTTATGGCAGATATGGAAAAAAGGAAATACTAATTTAGTGATAAAAAAGTCATGCGATGATTGGGTAGATATATTTACTGTTGATACTAGAAAAGAAAGAACTTGTGGAATAGAAAAGATGAATAATGCTGATTTTTTTCTTCAAAGAACATATTATACGCAACAGCCTAAATTAGTAAGAGACTTTTCGGAAGTTAAATATGTTTGTGGATATGGTATAATAATAAAAAAATCTAAAAGGAAAGTTGAAAATATATTGAATAGTATAAATTGGAATGATTATAGTAATTTAGCAACTCATAATTGCAGACATATAAGTATGTATCATATAGAAAAAGCTTTAATAGATAGAGGAATTGTTAATGCCTAATAGTATTTATAATGAATTATTTTTGCATATTTTAGAAAAATATCATAATCATTCTAAATGGGATAATGCCAAATTTAAAAAAATAAAAACACTTTCTAACACAGATGTAGGAAGTGTTGGGCAAGATTTTATTCATGAATTATGTAATAAATTAAATATCAATTCTAAACTTTCTAAAAAATCTACGGATGTAAAAGATAAAAATGCTTATGATATAGAAATAGAAAATATTAATTTTGAGATAAAAACAGCAACTGAAGATACAAATTCTAATTTTCAATTTAACCATATAAGATATCATAGAACATATGATGCTATAATTTGTTTAGGTGTTTCTCCAGATAATATATATTTTAATATATGGTCAAAGTCCGACATTTCAACTGGTAAGGCAGGTAATTTAGTTAGTATGGAAAAAGATGGCAATGCATCTTATAAACTTACAAAATCTAAAAAATCTTTATTTAATATAGATAAATTTGAAAATATATTATTAAATTTTATTAATAATTTCAAGAAACAATCTTAAATTACAACTTTTCTACACCGAGAAGGCGGGAAAAAGTTGAACAAAATAAAAACTTAGATGACAAATATAAAACAAAAATGCTTTACAAAAATTATTATTATATTATTATGTATATAAAATAAACTTCTATAAGGGGATTTATTTATGGAATACAAACAAATAGTTAACGAAGATTATATAGCTAAAGAAGAAAATCCAATAAAACAAAGCGATATATATAAATTGGCAGAAGAGTTTGCTAAAAGCAGCGATAATAAAAAATCAGAAAATAATTATGCAATGCTTATAGTTGATGCACAGAGAGATTTTGTTGATACAGAAAAAGGTGCATTGCCTGTACGCGGAGCTAAACAAGATATTTCAAGAATAACCAAATTTATTTTTGATAATATAAACTCAATTTCTGCAATATACACTACAATAGATACTCATAGATATGATGCTATATTTCACCCTTGTTTATGGAAAGATAAAGACGGAAATGATGTTAAGCCTTTCACAGAAATTACAATAGAAAAAATAGAAAATAAAGAAATAATACCTGTTTTTGAAGATATTCAAATTGATTATGTGAAAACATTAAAATCACAAGGCAGTCAAAACTTAATGGTTTGGCCTTATCATTGTATATATGCTACAGACGGCTGGCTTATAGAAAAACAATTATCTAATATGCTGCTATTTTATGAGAGAGCAAAAAATACTACAGTTAATAGAATAGTTAAAGGCACAGATAAATTCAGCGAAATGTACGGAGCTATTAAGCAAGAAGTTGTAAGCAAGTATACTTCTAAAAACTCTAATACTTGGATTTATACAATGAAAGATTATGATAAAATATATATATGCGGCGAGGCAAAAGATTATTGCGTTTATGAGACTGTTAAGCAATTATGCGAAGAGTATGACAATAGTGTTAGAAGTAAGCTTTATGTGATGATGAATTGCTGCAGTTCAATAGGCGATGAAATAAAATGCAATTTGAAATATAAAGAGTTGTCGAAGAAATACGGCATCAACTTGATAGAGATATAATTTTGTTTTAAATTTTTGCAGTGCTTTGCCCCCTGCGAAGCGTGCCCGTAGGGTAGCACCCCCACTTCTTTTGTCGACCGAAGGAAGTACCTGTGGGTATGACCCAAAGAAGCAAAAGGACTATATTTTATTATCAATATCTTTTTATATGATTTAGCATAATTATTTGCACTTTTTGCAACTTTGACGAAGTCCGCACAGCGAAGGCGGGAAAAAGTTGATAATATATTTATAAAAATTAATAAAATATAATTGTTTAAAAGTAATTAAATTATAATTAAAAACTTTGAAATAAATTTATTGTTTGCTAATTAAAAATTATAAATATTTCTCTATTTCTGTAAATGCAACGCCTGCTTTCTCTTTAATATAAATATCAACTATTGAGTTTGTAAAATTAGAAGGCTCTGGATTAATCTCCATAATTACAGCACCAGACCTCTTTGCTATATGAGGAATTTGGGCAGCAGGCATAACCTCTCCTCCTGTGCCTATGATGATAAATAAATCACATTTTTGAGCATCCTCTATAGAACTTTGAAAATCGTAAGTTGGTAAAGCCTCTCCAAAAAATACAAAATTTGGCTTTAATATGGCATTACAATTTTCGCAAGTAGGAGGGTCCATTGATAATATTTTTTTATCTATTTTATATTTGTTATGGCATTTCATACATACAGCATATTGTGCCGTGCCGTGAAGTTCGTATACTATTTTACTTCCTGCTTCTTGATGCAGATTATCTATATTTTGAGTGATTACAGAACGCATAATGCCTTTTTTTTCTAACTCTGCCAATACCAAATGAGCTTTATTAGGCTTAACATTATCTATAGGCTCATAAAATACTTTTTTTAATGAGTGCCAAGATTCTTTAGGGTGACTTGTAAAATATGAAATTTCAGCAAATTGGCTTCCATGTTTTTCCCAAAGTCCATTCTCTCCTCTAAAAGGAGGTACCCCGCTTTCTACGCTGATTCCTGCACCAGTGAATGCTACGGCATATTTTGAAGTTTTTATTTTGTTGGCTATTTCTTTGTAATCTATCATATTTATTATTATATAATAAAAAGATATTATTTCTACAATAATTTTTTAATAAATTTTAATATTTATAAAAAAAATAAAAAAAAATTGTAATTATATTTTACTTTTTGTTTATATTTTATATACTTAAAAATACATATAATAATATATTATACCAAAATAAAATATATAAAAATAATATTATTGTGTTATTAATAATCACAAATTATTGACAGTAAGCTTTATTATGATATAATATAATAAGTGTATGTAATAAAAAACACTATAGAGGTATTTAAAATGATTAGTAGAACACAGATAATGCGATTGTTAAAATATAAAAATGCATTAAGAAGAATGAAGAGTTTTGGCTTTATCAAAGCTTATTCTAACAATTTGGGTGATGCTATAGGGATAACCTCTGTTCAGGTGAGAAAAGATTTTTCACTCTTTAATATTTCAGGCAATAAGAAAGGCGGCTATAATATTGATGATTTGCTTGAACAAATAGATAATATATTAGGCAAGCAAATATCGCATAATATAATATTGATAGGCTATGGAAAAATAGGTAAAGCTTTAGTTAATTATAGAGGTTTTGAAAATGAATCTATAAAAATAATAGCAGCTTTTGACCATAATCCAGAGAAGATAGATAGAAACGCTCCTACACCAATACTTCCTATAGATGAATTAAAAGATTTTATTATTAACAACAAAATAGAGATAGCAATATTAACAGTTCCAGATTTGGAAGCACAGAGAATGTTTGATGTAATATGTAATGCGGGCATTAAGGGCGTATTAAATTTTGCTCCTATAAAATTATTAGAAAGGCCTGATTGTATTATTAATGATGTGAATATAGCTGATGAAATAGAGTCATTATTCTATTTTATTAATGATGTTAAATTGCCTTCTTCTAAGAAATCTAAAGAAAAGAAATAAGCTCTTTTATATTATGGCACAGAATAATATAAATAATCAAGACGAAGATATACAAAAAGATAATAATGATGAATTGGTAAAGAAAAGGCTTAAAAGAAAAAGATTAAAAAAAATCTTAAAGCGAAGAAGAAAGAGAAAAAGAATAGCATATATTAACAGTCTTCCTATAATAAAACTATTATCCAAAATAGATGACAAATTATTTTTAAAGATTTTTAAAGACAATAGAAAAGGTTCTTTTAAAAGTTTTATGAAGTTTATGAGCAGGCTTGGAGACGGTTATGTGTGGGCGGGTATTTATCTTATATTTTATATGTTTAGAATAGAGTATGCTTTAATATATTTTTCGAGGGCTTTAACCTCTGCTATTATATGTATATTTGTTTTTTTATACACAAAGAATTTTTTCAGCCGCATTCGTCCGTATAAGAAGCATGGGAAAATACCTATAATGTATCCGCCTGACAAGCATTCTTTTCCATCTGGGCATACTATGGTAGCTTTTGCTATATCTTTTTCTATGGGAAGTTATAGTTTATATTCTGTTTTTTTGTTTTACAGTATTGCTTTTTTAATAGCATTCAGCAGGGTTTATGTTGGGCTTCATTATCCTTTTGATGTTATCTCTGGAATAATATCAGGAACTGTTATAGGAGCATGCACCAATTTACTTTTTTATTATATAACAGGGCTTCCTATGATTGGGCATCTTTGATATAATATAGCCTATAAAAATTATGAAAGTTATGAAAATATTTTTTATATTCTTCTTAATAACTGCTGCAGCATTACCGCAAAATAGTGTGATGGTTTTTCAAAATAATAGTGATTATATGCATAAAGCTCTCTATGATTTAATTACTAAAAATATTTTTCTTTATTCTAATTTCAAAATTATAGAAACAAAAGAAAACAATAATTATAATCAAGTTAAATCAAAAATAAAAGAATTAAGTTTAAAAAGCAATTCGGATATTTCTATATTGTATAGAATAAACAATTTTGGAGAGGGGTATTTACTTAATTATATTATTTATAATAATTCTAATAGATGGTATGAGAATGAATATTATTTTATAGAAGGAAATATGTTTAAAGCGGTTAATAGAGTTTTAGACGATTTTTATAAGATGAATAATATAAATATTTCTAAAGATGATTATATAAAAGAAGATGAGTATATTTCGCTTATTGGGTATTATTCTGATATTATGTCTAATGAGAATATTTATAATTTATTTTATACTTTTCATAAGGATAATATTTATTTTAATATGGATTATTTGGAGTATTTATTTTCTCATAATGAGAATGCAAATGATTTAATTTCTAATATATTAAAAAATATTAATAAAAAGAATCATTATTATTTTTATGTTCTTGGAATAAAGTATTATAATAGTTATAAAATAAATGTTATATATGATGATATAGAAAAGAGTATTTTAAATTATGAGGAGGCTATAAGATTAAAGCCTAATTCTTATTTATATAATGAAAAATTAGCTAAGGCTTATTTGCTTAAAAATGATTATGAGAATGCTTTGAAGTGTTATGAGAATGCAATTATTTTGAGTGATAATAACACTGATTTAATAAAAGAGGCTTTAAATATATTAAACAGAGACTTTAATAAAAATGCCAATAAAATAATAGAATATCTTAATAAAATAATCAGCATAGACAATAATGATGATGAGGCAATAGAGGAGCTTGCTAAACTTTATGAATCTATTGGGGATTATGAGAATGCTTATCTTTATTATAATAAACTTATAAATGCAATAAACTATCATTTATATATTATAAATAATGAGCGTCCTAATGCTTTGCTTTATGACAGATATATGCTTAAAAAAAATAGAACTCAAACAAAGATAAAGTCTATAGAAAATAGAATGAAATAATTTTATATGCTTTGCGAAAAATGCGAGTGTTTTAGCCTAATATGTTATTAACACATATAAAATTTAATATGATATTTAATAAATGCAGTTCTTTGTGAAGAGTATCCGAAGTATATAATGTTCTTTTATGCCAATACCGAATGCACTTCCTTCGGTCGTACCCATACCTAAAGGTAGTTCCTACGGTCGCAGGCACTTCCTTCGGTCGCCCTGAAGGACTCCCTTTGGTCGCACCCACAGGCACGCAGAGCGTCGGCAAAAGAATTGCGGTGATGCACGGTGTGTGCTTAATTAAGCTCAAAGCCCTGCAAATAATTAAAAAATATAGTCTTTACAAAACTTAAAATTTTTAATTGATTTAATGAATGGAGATTTATGAAAAATAAAACCAAATCGGCAATATTTTTAATGATACTTTCTGCTTTATCTTTTAGCTTAATGCAGATGAGCGTAAAGATTTCTGGTAAAAGCATTCCTGTAATGCAGCAGGTTTTCTCACGCAATTTAATAATAATGATAATCAGTATAATTGTGTTGTTGAAAAATAAAGAAAGTTTTTTGCCTAATAAAGAAAGCATTATACCTTTAATATTAAGGTCTTTATTTGGATTTTTGGGTGTTGTTGCCTCATTCTATGCTTTTAATAATATGATTTTAGCAGATGCCTCTATACTTCAAAATACTTCCCCTTTTTGGGCAGCATTTTTTGCATTTATTATAATAAAAGAAAAAATCTTAAAAGTTCAGTGGCTTGCATTAATTATAGCTATAATTGGGGCTATGTTTGTTATTAAGCCTTCTTTTAATTCTAATATATTTCCTGCTTTAGTTGCATTGTCTGGAGCAATGTTTGCAGGATTAGCTTACACTATGATAGGTTATCTTAAAGGCAAAGAAAGAAACTCTATTATAATACTTTATTTCTCTTTTATATCGTCTGTTTTATCTCTAATTTTTGCTAAAAGCTTTATAATGCCTAATTTGCATGAGTTTTTTATGCTTATTCTAATAGGCGTGTTTGCCGGCTTTGGTCAATTCTTTTTAACAGTCTCTTATAAAGAAGCTCCTGTTTCCACCGTAAGCATATTCAATTATACAGGGGTTATATTTTCTTATTTGATAAGCGTTTTATTTTTCAATGAGTTAATAGATGTCTATTCTATTATAGGTATGTTTCTAACGATTTCAGCTGCTTTGCTTGTATATTTTTACAAGTTAAGAGTTAGGTAGGCTCTTGAAATTTGTATAAAATGTAGTGTAATGTAGTTTACATTTTATTTACAATACAATATTTTTTGTAAAATTAATTTATACTTATTTACAAAACAATTAAAATATACTATAATTATAATATAAGGTTAAATAATTCCTTAAATATATAAAAATAGGAGATTATTTATGAGAAGTTTAATAATTTTGGCTATGAGTTTTATAGTTGGATTAAGGGCTTATGGTTTTGATTTAATAGATGATACTTTCGAGTTTATATTTGATGATTTAGCTAAGGTGATTGGGATAATAGTGATAATAGCTGTTATATATTATTTTATTAAGAGGCATTCAAGGAAGTCTAATTAATTTTAATATATGGAGATACAATGAAGAAAATAATTATTGGAATATTTATAATATCATATAATTTTGTATATGGTTTTGATTTAATAGAAGATACATTTGAGTTTTTATTTGAAGATGTTGCTCAGATATTTGGCATTATAGCCATGATATTAGCAGCTATGTATTTTATAAAGAGATTTTTGAGGGAAGATTCAAGCAGTTCTAAGAGATTTTCTTATCATAGAGAGGATGAGAATAATAGGACTGAGATAGTGAAAAGAGGCAGTGCTCGGGTTTATGATATAAAGAGCGATAAGGATAATTAAATAAGCATTAATTGATGATTATTTAAAAAAGGGAGGAATATTGTATGAAATATGTAGTAATATCTTTAATATCAATATTTTTTATATTTTTGATTATGGGTATGTTTTTTCTTTTTAGAGGAAACGCTGGGTATTTAAATTATTATTTATTAGATAATTTAGATGATATAGTAGAGGGTGTATTTGAGATTATAGTTTTGGGTGCTGTTGCTGTTGTTGCGGTAGTATTTTTAAAAAAGATTTGGCATAAGCTATAATTAATATATTTGAGGAATATTTTATGCTTGCTATTTATAAATTATTTAATATACTTATATAATAATATTTTCTCGGAGTATAAAGGTGAAGTATATTAAATATTTATTATTGTTATTGGTTTTTAAGTTTTCATTATTTGCTTTAACAGAAGCTGAGCAAAGTTTATTTGATGCTGTAAATAAAAAAGATTATCAAAATGTTTCTGCAATATTAAATAGTTCTCAAGACATTGACATTAATGCTTCTGATATGGAAGGATACACATCTTTGCACAGGGCTATTGTTAATAATGATTTAAACACCGTGATGGAACTTTTAAAGAATAAGAATATTAATATTAATTCAAAATTAGGAATAGAAGTTTCAATAGACGGATGGTATTTAGGAGGAGCTACACCTTTAATATTAGCTTCATATTTAGGATATGCTGACATTGTAAATGTATTAATAGAGAAAGATGTAGACATTAAGGCAAAAGATGATGTTGATGGCTGTATGGCTATACATTTAGCTGCGGCAAATGGAAAGAATGAAGTTATTAATATTTTATTAGACAAAGACGCTTCAAATATAAATGATGTAGACAATAAGGGAAATACTCCATTACATTGGGCTTCTATGAAAGATAAAACTGATACTGTAATACTTCTTATTGATAATGGTGCAGATATAGAAGCTAAGGATATAGACAATTGGACTGCTTTGCATTATGCTGCTGCTTTTGCTTCGCTTGAAACTGTTGAGGCTTTAGTAGATAATGGTGCAGATAAAAACAGTCTTACAAAAGACGGAAATATTCCTGTTAATTATACTAAAGATGAAAATATAAAAACTTATTTATCTGGCGGAAAAATAGATAGAGAAGATACTCAAGAAGAGGTTGTGGCAGAAGAAGAAACAGAGGCAACAGAAGAAACTACTGAAGCTTCTGAAACTATTACAGAAGATGAATTAAATAATGAGTTAGATACTACTCAAAATGGAAGCATAGTTGCTCCTACTGCAGTAGATTTAGACCCTAAACAATTAGAGCTTTTAATAGCTGTAAAAAACAATGATATTATAGCTGTTAATGCTTTATTAAAAGAAAATGTTAATCCTAACTTTGCTGATGAAGAAGGTTATTCTCCATTGCATAGAGCTGTATTAAATGACAATTTGGATGTAGTTAATGTTTTGCTTAGCTACAAAGATATAGATACAGAAATGAAACTTCCTTATGAGGCAAGTGTTGATGATTGGTATTTGGGAGGAGCTACTCCTTTGCTTGTTGCTTCATACACTGGAAATGCTGATATAGTTAATGCTTTAATAGAGGCAGGAAGCGATATAAGAGCTAAAGATGATATAGACGGTGCTACTACTATACATATAGCTTCTGCAAATGGAAACAATGAAGTTATTAATATTCTTCTCAATAAAGATAACACTTTAATAAATGAAGCAGACAGTATGAAAGATACTCCATTACATTGGGCTTCTATAAAAAATCAAACAGATACTATCTCACTTCTTCTTGCAAACGGTGCAGATACAAAACTTACAAACTCTGACGGAAACACTGTTTTACATTATGCTGCTATGTACGGCGATGTTAATACTGTTAATGTTTTGCTTGAGGCTGATTCTTCTTTGGCAAGCGTAGAAAACAATGAGGGAATTACTCCTATTTATTATGCTATCATTGTAAGCGATAATGATATTTTATCATCATTAATCAATAATGGTCAAATAGATGTTAATAAAAAAGATTCTTTAGGATATACTCCATTACATTATGCTGCTAATTATGGTAATATGGAAGCTG
>CAKVCJ010000037.1 GCA_934725655.1 uncultured Brachyspira sp. | reverse complement strand
GTGTTAAAGTAGATGCAGCAGAAAATTTTATAAAATCAGATTTGCCTGAATACTATATTAATTTATCTGTTTCCAATGTGAAAGCATCAGATAAAGAAATATTTGATATATATTTTGGAAATACAACTCCTTATTCTCAAGGCGGTCAGTTTATAACGGCTCTCGGAGACATACCAAACGATTATGACCAAACGAGCAGAGAATGGTATATAGGGGCTATTAATACTAATAATATTTTTGTAACAGAACCATATACTGATATATCTGTTGATTCTGTAATAATAACATTATCAAAAAAGGTATCAGATTCTTATGGTAATTTGAAAGGGGTTGTGGCATTAGATGTTTACTTTTCAAAAATACAAGAAATAATCAATAAAATAAAAAATGATAAAGGATATGAGTTTTTTGTAGTTTTAGAAGATGGAAGATATTTTAATCATGATAATAAAGATTATTTGCTTAATTCTAAGTATTTAGCTTTTAATATAGCTGAATTTGCCAAAATAAAAAACAACATAAAAAATGGAAGTGCTGTATCTGTTTTGAGGAATGAATGGTATGGCATAAGAGAAGTAAAAGGTCTTCCTTGGTATATAATAGCTAAAGGTAACAATAATGATTTAAAATCAAATGTAGGTAAATTAACATTTTATTTATTAATGATTATTATGCTTTCTATAATATTAGAGATTATTTTGGTTACAGTTATTACTATACCTATTACTAATACTTTAAATGAAGCTGTTAAACATATAAATAAGATGGCATTAGGTAATTTTGATATTGATAATGATAATAATAAAACTAATCATAATATAGCACAAGTATTATCATCTTCCATATATGAGATGCAAAAAAATATTAGTTCAGTAATTTATAATTTAAAATTGGATATAGATTCTATTAATAGTGAAATGGATAAAATATCCTCAGGTAATAGCGATTTGTCTGTAAAAACACTTTCTCAGTCATCTTCAATTAATGAGTTAGCAAGTTCTATAGAGTCATTATCTTCTTCTATTACAGAAACTTATGTTAATACAAATAAGGCTAAAGAAATAAGTGAGAAAGCATTAGAATATACCAGCAGAGGAGTAGACATAGTATCAAAAACATTGTCAAATATGACTGAAATATCTGAGGCAAGTAAAAATATATCAGAAATTATTAAAATGATACAGTCTATAGCTTTTCAGACTAATATATTAGCTCTTAATGCTGCTGTTGAGGCAGCAAGAGCAGGCGAACAAGGTAAAGGATTTGCAGTTGTAGCTAGTGAAGTTAGAAATTTAGCACAAACTTCTGCTAAAGCTGCTGATGATATTACAGCTATAGTAGAAAGTACAATTCAAAAAATAGATTCAGGCTATGAAACAGTATCAGAATCATCTTCTATATTAGAAGAGATTAATAATTTTGTTACAGAAGTATCAAGTTCATTAGTTAATATATCAAATGCAGCGGAGGAAGAGAAAGATAATATTGAACAAATTAATATAAGTGTTTCTTCTATTAATGATATTACACAAAGAAATACTTCTCTTGCAAATGATAGTGCTACATCTAGTAGAGAAATATTAGATAAAACAGAGCATATAGCTGAAAATATTTCCTATTTTAAGTTTAAAAAAATATAATTGATTTTTTAATTAGGTTAAATAAAAAGTCCTTCAGAGAGCTAAATAGCAGCCTGAAGGACAGTTTTATATTATTAATTATCTTTTAGCCTGTTCATACTGTTTAGGGAATGGTATATCAATGCCTAAAGTTCTAGCAGCCTGTAATGCCCAATAAGGATTTCTTAATAATTCTCTGCCTATATATATTGCATCAGCAGCACCATTTCTAACCACCATATTAGCCATTTTAGAATCATATATAAGACCGCCTCCTATACAAGGCACTGTCATATACTGTTTTAATTCTCTGCAGAAAGGTACTTGATAACCTTCATAAGGAATAATTTTACCGTCTGCTGTAACTGCTCCTGTACTAACATCTATAGAATCTATTAATTTAGCTTCTTCTAGAGGTTTGAGCATTTCAGCAAAATCTTTTACAGTATTTCCGCCTTCTTTCCAGTCATATGAAGAAATTCTTATTTGTATAGGGTAGTCGCTTCCTACAGCTTCACGGCATTTTCTTAGTATCTCTTCTAAAAACTTAGCTCTGTTTTTGCCGTATTCATCTGTTCTTTTATTTGATAGCGGTGATAAGAATGTAGAAATCAAATAACCATGAGCAGCATGAAGTTCTATGATATCAAATCCAGCCTTTTTAGCTCTTAAAGCAGCCTTGGCAAAAGCATCAACTACTTCATTAATATCTGATTGAGTCATTTCTACAGGAGTCCTGTATTTTTCATTAAATGCTATAGCACTTGGAGCGTATATTTTATCTATTTTTACAGATTCGCATTTTCTTCCTGCATGATTAATCTGTATTCCAATTTTTGCTCCATTAGCATGAACCGCGTTTACCAATTTGCTTAAACCATCTATGTATTTGTCATCCCATATAGCTAAATCATTATCAGTAATATTGCTTACATAAGGCAAAACTCCAGTAGCTTCTACTATTATTAAACCAGTTCCTCCTATAGCCCTTGTAGTGTAATGCTGTATATGCCAATCATTAACATATCCATCCTCAGCACTATACATACACATTGGAGGCATTACAACTCTATTTTTTATTTCTATATTACCTATTTTTAAAGGCGTAAAAAGATTGCTTTTTTCAGCTTTCATTATAAAAACTCCTTAAAATAATATGCTTAGATAGGGTATATTATAATAAAAAATAAAAAATAATTCAAATTGTTTAATGTTGTTTTTTTTAATCTTGAAAGCTTAGAATTCTTTATTTTTTATATTAAAAATTGTTTATATTATATAATATCTCTTTCATTTTATTCATAGCTATTGCTCTATGGCTCATAGAATTTTTTTGTTCTAAAGTCATCTCAGCATATGTAACATCATATCCATTAGGCTTAAATATAGGGTCATAACCAAAGCCGTCAAATCCCTTAGGACTTTCAACTATCACTCCATTAACTATTCCCTCTAAAGCTATATAATAATTATCATCTAATACACATACAGCTGAAGTAATAAAATAAGCAGTTCTATCATTTTTGTTTTTTAATTTATCCAATATCATCTGCATCTTTTCTTTGTAGCCTAAATTTTCTCCGCCGTATCTTGCCGAATATATTCCAGGCTCTCCATTAAGAGCATTTATACAAATTCCTGAATCATCTGCTAAAGACGGAAGCTTTGTATGATTATAAACAGCCCTTGCTTTTATTAATGAGTTTTCTATGAAAGTATTTCCATTTTCTATTATCTCTCCAATATCTTCAGGCATAGATAATATTTCTTTTGCAGAATCTTTGAATATGTTTTGTATTTCAATTAATTTATGCTTATTAGCAGTAGCTATTACTAATTTGTTTATCATATTTTATATTTTACTCCCTAAACTGAAGCGAATATAAATACTGATATTTTCCGCCTTTTTTTATAAGCTCTTCATGTGTACCAGATTCTATAATTTTTCCGTCTTCTACAACGCATATATAAGTAGCATTTTTGATGGTAGATAATCTATGCGCTATTACAAATGTAGTTTGGAGGTTGATGATTTCATTTAATGCTTTTTGTACATACATTTCACTTTCAGTATCTAATGCACTTGTAGCTTCATCGAGTATTAGTATAGAAGGTTTTTTTACAATAGCACGAGCTAAAGCTATTCTCTGACGCTGTCCTCCAGAAAGCATTACTCCTCTTGGCCCTATATGAGTATCGTATCCATTAGGAAGCTTTAATATAAACTCATCAGCATGCGCAATTTTCGCAGCCCTTATTAAATCATCATCAGTAGCCTCCGGATTAGCATAAAGTATATTTTCTCTTACAGTACCATAAAATAAAATATTCTCTTGCGATACTACTCCAATTTGATTTCTTACACTTCTTGTATTAAGTTCATTAACATCTATACCATCAAACCTTATAACCCCCTCAGAAGGTATAAATAGTTTAGGTATAAGGCTTATTAAAGTAGTTTTGCCTCCGCCGCTATTTCCAACAAAAGCAACAACATCTCCTTTTTTTACATTAAAACTAATAGGCCCCAAATGGAAAGGCTGAGTATCATTTCTTTTTGGATATTCAAAATTAACATTTTCAAAAGTTATAGAATGCTCTATAGGCTTCATTTGTTTTTTAGTAGTATCGTCCACATTTTCAGGCGGCAAGTCTATAATTTCAAATACCCTTCCTGCTATCATCTTTGTCATTTGCAAGTTTATAAATATTCCTGATAAATCTCTCACAGGAGTTGAAATATTAAGCATGTAAAGTAAAAATCCCCATAAGAATTCAAAAGGCATCTCTCCTTTAAATATTAAAAATCCGCCGTATGCAAGTATTATGAGCATAGCTGCTATCATTACAAGTTCAGTCATAGGTCTATTTAGAGAAGTAAGCAAAATCATTTTTCTCATTAAAGTAATTAATTCGCTATATACAGATTTGTATCTATTGACTTCCTGATCTTCTTTAGAAAATATCTTTATAACTTCTATTCCTCTTATATCTTCTTGTATAACAGAAGTTGTGCTTCCTAATAAATTCTGCTGAGCTGTAACTCTTGTCTTAATTAATTTAGAAACCTTATCTATTCCTAAACCAATTAAAGGCGCTGCTATAAAACATGCTAAAGTTAGTTTTACATTTAGTAATAGCAATACCGTTAATGTAAGTATTAAAGTTAAAGGCACAGTTACCATGTTTGGCAATGTACCTGATAAAAAATTTTCTATTGTAGCCGATTCATTTAATACTCTGCTTATGATATCTCCTTCTTTTTCCTGTTTGAAATATGCTATATCAGTATTTAAAAGCCCTTTCATCATATCCGCACGAACATCTTTGCCTATTTCTTGTGCAGTAAATGCAAAAAGAAACGTTTTTAAATAATCAAAACCAACACGAAATAGTACATATACAAAACCTATTATTATAATAAAAGCAAACTGAGCTATTATAATAGGGTTAGTAAGAGAATCAGATGATAAAAATTGTTCGGTTAATTGTTTAGTACTTATATTAGTTAACTCTTTTACAAAAGGTATTTTAGACAGTAAATCAACTTGCTTTCCTCCTGTAATAGATATTGCTAATTGTCCGAAAAAAGGAGGGAGTATATTTATTATTGTATATAATATACTTATGAGAAATGAGGGTATAAATAGTTTTTTATGCCTCATAGCATATGAAAACATTCTTTTATAAATATGCTTTTCTGGGTTGGAATAGTATTTTTTTATATGTTCTTCTGTTACAGCACCATAATCAATGGGTCTATTGTCTTTTTTAAAAAATTCTTTTATTTTTTTTATCATTTACAAATCCATAATTATTAATATGTGTATTCTATATTTAATTATTAATTAATGCAATAAAATAAATATAATTTAATAATCTTTTAATTTCTATAGATTTAAATATTATTTATATTATAATTTAATATATTTTTTAATAAATAAAAGTGATAATAAATATGGATAATTTTATTTTAACGATAAGCAGGCAATATGGAAGCGGCGGAAGACTAATTGGTGAAAAAATAGCTAAAATGCTTAATATTAATTTCTATGATAAAGAATTAATAGATATAGTTGTTGATAAAACAGGATTAGGCAGGGGTGTTATAGAGGCTAAAGATGAATGTTTTATGAATGATAATATTTTTTTTACGGCATACAATAAACAGAAATTTGAAAGCCCATTTGCCGGAAATAAAATACATTCTACATTAGATAAAATGTTTGAAATACAAAGCAAGGTTATAATGGATATCGCCAATAAGGAATCGGCTGTTATAATAGGAAGATGTGCTAGCTTTATATTAAAGTATTTTGATAATTCTTTTAATGTATTTATTCATTCCTCTATAGAAAATAGAATAGAAAGAATAAATAAAGAATATGGAGTAAAAATAGAAAATGCAGAGAAAGAATTAAAGAATATGGATTCTTATAGATATAATTATCATAGATATTATACTGGAGAAGAATGGGGGAATATGATTAATTATAATATGACATTAGACAGCGGTTGTTTTAGTTATGATGAGATTTGTGATATTATAATTAATGCTATGAATAAAAAACTAAAAAATATAAAAAAATAATGAATTTTATATATTAATGTATTATACTATTAACAAAACTATTTTAGGATTAGTTAGAGATGGCAAATTTTTTACAAATAAAAAATTTTTCTGAAAGTGATTATTTCTCTTATGAAACCTCATGCAATTTATGGGGCGATGAAAATATTAGTTTGATTATAGATTTTGGCGAAGAGTCTAATAAGTCAGATATGTTATTAAAATATATAGATAAAATAAATGAAATATTAAAATGGATAGATGAACATAAAAAAAATATTTCTGATTTTCTTATATCTAAGCAATGTATTACTTTGGCTGAAGAGTGGGTTGCCACAAATAAGCAAATTGACGAGGACTCATATAAAAATAGTGTTGGGGAAATAATCAATATACCTATAAGCGAAGATGATTTCAATAGGGCTATGTATTTAGACAGCATACTTATAGATTTTGAAGAAGATGAGACTAAACCTGATACTACTATGCATATACTTTTTGAGCCTGATTATTTTAGGCATCATTCTTTAATAGTTTATGTTGATGGCGATAAGAATATAGAGTATGGTGATTTAGCGGGATAAGTCTTTTCTTTTTAATTTATTTAAATAATAATTCTTTTTTGTTATAGAGTTTTTTTTTATTATAATATATATTTATTGTATTATTTTCAGTTGTTTCAACTGTTAATAGAAAATAATTATCAAGAGGGATATTTAAATGTCAGAAAACAAAAATCATTCTGAAAATTTAGAGAACGAAAAAATTACTGCGTCAGACAAGAATGCTGAAAAAGAAAACAGGAAAGAGAAATTAAACACATTAAGAAGTATGGGGATTAATCCATTTCCAAATAGCTATGATGTAACTTATAAATCAAAGGATATAGCTGAGAAGTTTGAGGAATTAGAAAGAAATGAAACTGAAGTTGCCATTGCAGGAAGAATCATGCTTTATAGAGTGATGGGGAAATCTTCTTTTTTAACTATAAAAGATTCTGAAGGCACTATTCAAGCATATATACAAAAAGATAAACTTGGCGATGAGTTTTATAATACAGTGTTCAAAAAACTTATAGATATAGGTGATATTGTTGGTGTAAAAGGTACTGTATTTAAAACAAAAACAGGAGAGATTACAATATATGCAAGCGAATTAAAACTTCTTACAAAATCATTAAATCCGTTACCTGAAAAATTTCATGGACTAACAGATACAGAACTTCGCTATAGACAAAGATATCTTGATTTAATAATGAATGATGATGTTAAAGAGGCATTTATTAAACGTTCTAAAATGATATCTGCTATAAGAGAGATAATGATAGAAAATAATTTCCTTGAAGTAGAAACTCCTATGATGCACCCATTAATTGGCGGAGCTAAGGCTAAACCATTTGTTACACATCATAATACTTTAGATATGACTCTTTATTTAAGAATAGCACCTGAACTTTATTTGAAAAGGCTTATAGTTGGAGGTTTTGATAAGGTATTTGAGCTTAATAGAAATTTCCGCAATGAAGGAATATCTACAAGACATAATCCAGAGTTTACCATGATGGAAGCATATATGGCTTATGCTAATTTCCATAAGGTTATGGAATTGGTAGAGGAAGTATTCTCAAAAGTATGTTTCAAATTAAATGGAAAATACACTTCTCAATATAGAGATTATGAGATTAATTTTAAGCCTCCATTTGCAAGAATACCTATGGTTGATTTAGTTAAAGAGCATTCAGGACTTGATTTTAATGCTATAGATAATGATGATGAAGCTATATCAAAAGCAAAATCAATAGGTGTAGAGATAGACACTTCAAAAACTAAACCTACTAAATGGGAAGTAATGGTTGCTGTATTTGAAGAGAAAGTTGAAGAAAAACTTATTCAGCCTACATTTGTTATTAATTATCCTAAGGCAGTTTCTCCGCTTTCAAAATCTTATCCTGACAATCCAGATATTACAGAAAGATACGAACTCTTTATTGGCGGAATGGAGATGTCTAATGGGTTCAGTGAGCTTAATGACCCAATAGACCAAAAAGAGCGTTTTGAGGAACAATTAAAAGCAAAAGCTCGAGGTGAAGATGAAACTATGGATATGGATTTAGATTTTATAAATGCATTAGAATATGGGCTTCCTCCTACTGGCGGGCTTGGAATAGGTATTGATAGAATGGCTATACTTTTCCTAAATGTAGCAAGCATTAGAGATACTATTCTTTTCCCGCAGATGAGAAAAATAGAATAGTTTATTTACTAAATAAATAGTATTATAGTTATTATATTCTATAAAAAATAAAAAAGGATTAAAGATGAAAAGAATCTATTTATTATTTATCATTTTTGTGCTTGCTGTTTCTTGTTCTAATAAAACAGAAAGTACTGAGAATTCTTCTAAGAATAATTCAGCAGCAGAAACCCAATTAATTTCAAATACTCTTACTTTTGAAGGAGATTTTGTTTATTATGCTGACTCTGCTATATTTAGCAATTATGCAGAGATGAAAAATTATCCTGTGGCTATGGAAGGAGAGTATATTAATTTAGAGAGAGAATATACTGCTTTTAATTTTGCTGAGCCTACTAAAGTTAATCTTAAAGTAGAAGGGTATTTGGAAGATAGAGCAGGTATGGAAGAAGGTACTACTAATAAATATCTAATAGTTACAAAGATTATAGGCTTTGATACTAACAAAACTGCTCCTTTATTTACTGAATGATTTTATTATTTTGTATGAAAGAATTTGATGCTAACTTATATGTAATTATATATAAGTTAGCTTTTTTTATATATATTAAAAAATATTTAAATTTATTGCTCTTTTTGTTATAATATAAAGAAAAAATTTTATGGAATGAAAATGCTTAATAGAGAATATGTAAACTATTTAGAAAAACAAAATATATTAATACTTGGAGCTACATTAAGAAGCGGTGTGAGTATTGCCAATGTTTTGTATGATATAAATTGCAATAATGATATTAATATTAAATACGCTTTAAGCGACAGCAAAACAAAAGAAGAATTAAAGCTCAGTATAGAAGCGTTAAAAGATAAAAATGCAAAATTATATTTCGGAAAGCAAGATATAAATGTTTTAAAAGACATTACACTAATAATAATATCTCCAGGAGTACCTCAGAGTATAGATATAGTAAAAGAGGCTAAAAAAAGAGATATAAAAGTTATAGGGGAGATAGAGTTTGCTTACAATTTAATTCCAGATAGAAATTATATATCGGTAACTGGTACAGATGGCAAAACTACTACGGTTAATTTAATTTACAGTATTATAAGTTCTTACAAAAAAGCAAGATTATTAGGCAATGTTGGTAATACTTTTTCTAAAGAAGTTGAAAGCATAGAAAAAGATGAGGATATAGTATTAGAGCTTTCAAGTTTTCAGTTGGAAACAGTTTATAATTTTCATTCTCATATTTCTGTTATACTTAATATAGCTGAAGACCATTTAGATAGGTATGATGGTATAGAAGATTATTTTAATGCAAAAAAAAATATTACAAAAAATCAAAATAGTAATGACTTTTTAATTTTGAATTATGATAATTATTATACTAATAGATATTATAATGAGATTATAAAAAGAAAAGAGACTCCTTTTAATGTATTAACTTTTTCTACTAAATATAAAGAAGCTAATTTATATTATAACAGTGAAGATGAATGTTTATATTATAATAACGAAAAATTATTTTCTATAGCAAAACGAAAGCTATTTGGAATGCATAATATAGAAAATATTTTAGCTTCTGTTTTGGCATGTTTAAAAGATAACATTCCAGTAGATTATATAGATAGTGCTGTTAATAGTTTTAAAAGCATAGAGCATAGATTAGAGTTTGTAAAAGAGGTTAATGGAGTAAAATATATAAATGATTCTAAAGCAACATCTATGACAGCGGTTATGAGTGCTTTAAAATCTTTTGATAAAAACATTATACTTATTATGGGGGGTAGAAATAAGGGAATAGATTTTAAGCCATTAAAGTCGATTATAGAAGAGAGAGTTAAAAAACTTATTCTTACAGGTGAGGCATCTGAGGATTTAAACGATATGATAGATGTTTCTAATAAAATTATCATAAAAGATTTCACAGAAGCATTTAATTATGCCGAAAAAATAGCTGTAAAGGGAGATACTGTTTTGCTTTCACCTGGTTGTGCTAGTTTTGATAGTTTTAAAAATTATGAAGAGCGAGGAAATTATTTCAAAAGTTTGGTTAATGGACTTAATACTTTTTAATAATTTTTATTAAATTTAAAAAAATATGATTTAAAAAAACTAATTTTTTAGAGGTAATAATAGATGAATGTTCATAAACTAATTTTTAAGATACCTTTTATAGTTACAGTTTCTGTTATAATTGCTACTATATCTAGTATTATCGTTGTTTCTATTATGTCGTCAAAGGCGATGGATGTTATAGTGAGAAATGGACTTGAGTCAAATGTTTTATCTTATAATAAACTTGTTGATTTATGGTTTGAAGATAATAATAATTCTATGAT
>CAKVCJ010000036.1 GCA_934725655.1 uncultured Brachyspira sp. | reverse complement strand
GGAGATACTGCACTTCATAAAATTTCATATAAAAAAAATAATGAGTATAGAGATATTGATATGGAAAAAAAAGTTATATCTCTTTTGATAGAAAATAATGCAGATAAAAATATAAAAAATAATAATGGGAAAAAAGCGTATCCCGGTATATTTTATAATATAAAATTAATTTTTACTGGAATATTTAGTACTTTATTTAATATTTTTAAGATTGTACTTCTAATTGTAATTGGTATACCTGCATTAATATTACATTTTATATTTTATAGTATTGCTGAATTTTTCAGATAATTTTTTATATGGCTTAAAAATACTAAAACTTAAAAATAGATTATAATAAAAAATTAATAAGTGCTTTTGCAACTTTTGCCACGGGAAAAGTTGAAAAACATATATTATATAAAAAATTATTTGTTTAAATTAAAATATTTGCAGGGCTTTGCCCTTAACGAAGTACACACCGTGCAGCACACCAGTTCTTTTACGACCAAAGGGAGTCCTTCAGGACGACCGAAGGAAGTGCCTGCGGTATTGGTATAAAAGAACCAAAAGAACTGCATTTTATGAAATCTACCTTTTAGGTGTACGTTAAATTTTAGATGTTATATTATATTGAAGATATATTATAAAATATAAAGTTGTAGTATTTGCACTTTTTGCAACTTTGACGAAGTCCACACCGTGTAAGGCTGGAAAAAGTTGAATAAAAAAATCATAAATTAAAAAATTTTTAGTTTATAATTCCAATAAAGCTAATTTTATTTCAAGCCATGTTCTTCTTTAAGACATTGCATATTTCTTATTGCTTATTCATTATTAGGATCTAATTCTAAAGCTTTTTTATAATCTTTCAAAGCTTCTTTATATAGCCCCGCATTTTTCTTAACCCAGCCTCTATCATTATATAAATAAGCTGTATTCGGTTCTAATTCTATAGCTTTATCATAATCTTTTATAGCTTCTTTATACTGTCCTAATTCATCTTTAGCACTTCCTCTATTACCGTAAGCATTGGTATAATCAGGAGTTAATTCTATAGCCTTAGTATAGTCTTTTATAGCTTCTTTATATAATCCTAAACTATATTTAGTAAGCCCTCTATTATTATAAGTATTGCTGTCATCTGGGTTTAACTCTATAGATTTATCATAATCTTTTAAAGCCTCTTTATAAAGTCCTAAATCATTTTTAGAAAGTCCTCTGTTATTATATGCTTCACTGTAAGTTGGTCTTAATTCTATAGCCTTATCATAATATTTAATTGATTCTTTTAAAAGGTCCAAATCATATTTAGCACTTCCTATATTATAATATGCTTCTGGATTATCAGCACATAAATCTATAGATTCTTCATAATCTTTTATAGCTTCTTCATACATTCCTAACTCACTTTTAGCAAGCCCTCTATTATTATATGCATCACTATAATTAGGATTTAGATATATAGCTTTATCATAATCTTTTATAGATTCCTTATATAAACCCAGCTCTCTTTTTGCATTTGCCCTATTATAATAAGCATCTACATAATTAGTATCCAATTTTATAATTTTGTCATAATCTTTTATAGCTTCTTCGTATAATTCTAAATCGTATTTAGCATTTCCTCTATTAAGATAAGCATTTATATCGTTAGGTTTCCATTTTATAGCATTATCATAATCTTATATAGCTTCTTTAAATAAACCTAATTCTTTTTTTGAATTTCCTCTGTTATAATAAGCATCTGAATAATTTGGATTAATTTTTATAGCTTTGTCATAATCTTCAATAGCCTCTTTATAAAGACCTAAATCATTTTTAGAATTGCCTCTGTTGCCATAAGCACAATAATTATTAGGCTCTAACTCTAAAATCTTATTAAAATCTTTCATAGCCTCATCAAAAAGCTGTAAATAATTTTTAGAAACTCCTCTATTATTATATGCATCTATATTATTAGGGTCTAACTCTATAACCTTATTATAATCTTCAATAGCTTCTTTATGTAAATTAGCATTATTTTTAGCAAACCCTCTGTTATAATAAGCGTCCTTATAATTTTTACTTAATTCTATAGCTTTGTCATAATCCTTTATAGCTTTTTTAAAAAATCCCAAATTACTTCTAGCAAGTCCCCTGTTATAATAAGCTAATGCATAATAATCAATCAAGTCTATAGCTTTACTATAATAATCTATAGCATTTCTATATTCTCTCATATTGTTTAGAGCAACGCCATTAGTGTTGCAATCGAAATATTCATCTAAAGTATCTAAATCATTAATATCTATTTCATCATTTTCATCGTTAAACATAGTTTTATCATAATGAAAATACTCAATAAACCTGTTATAAGTATAAAGTTCGTCAGGCTCTTTTATATAGAATGTTTCAAGTATTCTGTTTAATCCATCATTAAAATTTTCTGCTTTACTGTTAAAATAATGAAAATCAGAATAATTAAATGCATCAATGCTATTTAAAAAATTATTTGCCTCATATAGAATTTTTTCTGCTTCTTCTTTAAAATTATCTTTTAAATCTGGAACTTCTCTTTCTTCAAAAGCTTCTAATGATATTTTGCATTTTTCTATATGTTTACTAAAAAGATAATTAGATATTTTTGGCATTTTTGATTCCTATATATTATTTTTATATACTCAAAAAATTTAAGTTTGTCAATTTTTTGTTGTTCTTTTTCCCGCCTTCGCACCCATACCTAAAGGTACTTCCTACGGTCGCAGGCACTTGCTTCGGTCGCCCTGAAGGACTCCTTTCAGTCGCGGTGCGGACTTCGTCAAAGAACAAAAAAGTGCAAATATAAAATAGTATTAAATCCCATTAGTTTTATTTTACATGTAATATATATATACTAAAAATTTTTAAGTTTGTCAAAAATAATTTTTTTAATTTAAAATATTTGAAATTTCTATAGAAACCCCACCCTATAGAGATTATAATCTATTTTAATATTTTAACTTAATTTATGTTTTTTATTTAATTAAAAAAAGCATCCCCGCCCAAGTTTTGTTTAGTTTTATAGCTAAATTAACGCACGGTAAACTAAATTTCATATATAATTAAACTTAACATTCAAAATAAATTTATATTGATAACATCGCTTAACGTGCGGTAAGTTCCTTTTACTAAAATAATAAATACAAAAAAGAGCAAAGATAAATATATTTTACCAATGCTCTTTTATATTAATCATTATTTTTAATTATCACTCTTTAGAAGCATAAGTAAATTTATGCATAGATAAAGCATCATAATAAACATCTTTTAATTTAGGATTAACAAGCAAAGGTTCAGTATAAAAATACATAGGTATTATAGCAAAACTATTTACCAATAATTCTTCAGCCTTATGCATAGCTTCCATTCTCACTTTCTGATCTCCAGTAGTAAGCGCTGTTTGTATATAAGCATCATATTGAGCGTTACTATATGAGCTATAATTATTTGGAGAATAGCTTGTATATAGTGATAAGAAGTTTACAGGGTCATTAAAGTCTCCAAACCAACCTCCGCGGCACATAGTTAAATTTTTATCATATCTGGTTTGTAAAAATACAGCCCATTCTTCCTGCACTATTTTTGTATCTATTCCTAAATTCTCTTTCCACATCTGCTGCACCGCTTCAAATATAGATATATGAAAACCAGGGTCAGCCTTAAACTCAAATACAGGGAAACCTTCGCCATTAGGATATCCTGCTTCAGCCATTAATTTCTTAGCCTCTTCTACATTTTTCTTATATCCTTCTTGACTTATATCAAAATATCCGCCGCCATTTTCTCTAAAACTTCCCTCAGCATCATTTATACCATAAGGAACAAAAGCATTAGCAGGAGTTTCACCGCCTTTAGTAACTTGCTCTACTATATAATTTCTGTCTATAGCAAGAGCTAATGCCTTACGTACTCTAATATCTTTTAATACTTCATTAGTAGTGTTTAAACAATAAAAATATGAAGCAAGCATTGGTTTTATTTGTAATAAACCCTCTTCTTTTAATGTTGGTATATCTTGAGTAGGTAATATTCTAGAAAAATCTATAGAACCTTCTTTGATTCCAGCAACAGAAGCAGTCTCATTTTGCATAAGAACAAATTTTAATTTCTCAGGCACAACATCATTGAAAGCCCAATAATTTGTATTTTTTACCATTACTATGCTTTCATCTTGATTAATTTCAGTAGTTACAAAAGGGCCATTTCCTATATAACTTTCAACATTTAAACTCCAACTATCGCCATATTTTTCTACTATATCTTTTCTTACAGGATAAAAAGTTGTAAATGCTACAAGGTCTAAAAAGTATGCAGTAGGTGCTTCCAATGTAACTTCTAAAGTATAATCATCTATAGCTTTTATTCCCAAGCTATCAACAGGCATCTGCCCTGCTGTTATAGCTTTAGCATTCTTTACAGGTTCATGCTGAAAACTGTATTGACTTCCAACTGCAGGGTCAACAACTCTTCTCCAAGCATAAACAAAATCATCAGCAACTACAGGTTTTCCATCACTCCATTTAGCATTTGTTCTTAAATGAAATATATATCTAGTACCATCATCAAGTATTTCCCAATTCTCCGCAACGCCTCCTACTATCTTACCTTCTTTAGATTTTGTAGTTAACCCTTCAAATGCATGTATTACATAATAACAAGCATCCAATGCTGTATTTAAACCGGGGTCTATTGTTTTTGGCTGAGGTCCTGCATTAATTACAATAGTTTTGTTTTCTAAATTATCAGCTTCTCCTGCGCAAGATAGAATGATAAACATCATCATTGCTAAAAACAATACTAAAAATCGTCTATACATTTTTAATACTCCTATAAACATTATTATTTAATGATTATAAAATATATATATAATACTGTCAACAGTGTTATTATAAGAAGTAAGAAACATTTTTGTTTTATTACAATATATCGATATTAGAAAAGATGCAATAATTATATAACTGCTGTAATTTAATATATATTTACGATAATAACATACTTAATAAAATTAAAATAAATTTCAAAATAATTACTTGACTTTAAAGTGTACTTCAATGATATAATATAATTATAAAAAATATATAAGGAGATTTTTAAATGAAAAAAGCTATATTGATAATGATGCTATTATATATTATATCATGCAATAATTCTTCTAATGCACAAACGCAAAATAATAATGCAATTAATAATCAAAATAGTTCTTCTAACACAACATATAATGATGAGTTAAAAAAAGCCCCTATCAACATACAAACGAATGCAGACGGAAGAATAAAATCAAGAGGTTTCGCTGCTGTTTCAGCAAATATGGATTTTAAATATCATGAGTTTACAAGACATGCAGTAGGAAGCAATGATGTATTAATAGAGATACTTTATGCTGGAATATGCCATAGCGATATACATATGGTTGAAGGCAAATCAAGCAATACTCTTTTGGTGGTAGGGCATGAAATAACAGGAAGGGTTATACAGGTTGGAAGTAGTGTAACAAAATTCAAAGTTGGTGATTTTGCTGGGGTTGGCTGTATGGTAAACTCTTGCGGAGAGTGCGAAAGCTGTTTAGATAATTTGGAGCAGTATTGTTTAAATAGAGCGGTTTTCACCTACGGCTCAAGAGACAGATTCCATAATAATGAAATTACTCAAGGAGGTTACTCTGATAATATAGTAGTATCTGAAGATTTTGCCATACTAATACCAGATAATGCGGAACTTGACAAAGCAGCTCCTCTTCTTTGTGCAGGCATTACAACATATTCGCCAATAAGAGCAATGAATGTACAAAAAGAAGAAAAAATCGGCATTGCTGGATTTGGCGGACTTGGCTCTATGGCTGTAAAATATGCTGTAAAATTAGGAGCTGAAGTTACAGTATTTGACATTACAGAAGATAAAAGACAGGATGCTTTAAATATGGGAGCTGTAAAATATGTTAATGTTAACAATCCTGATGATTTAAAAAATCTTAATAATACTCTTAATTATGTGATAAGCACAATTCCAGCTTACTATGATGTTAATATGTATATGAGTATGCTTAAAAGAGGAGGAACTATGTGCATATTGGGGCTTCCACGTTCTTCAAAAATGCCTACGCTTATAGCAATGGTAGGACAGCATGGCAGCAAAAAATTATTCGGCTCACTCATAGGCGGCATAAAAGAAACTCAAGAAATGCTTAACTATTCTATAGAAAATAATATTTATCCTACTGTTGAAATAATAAAGGCAGATGCTCAAACTATATCAGAAGCATATAGAAAAGTGATAGATGGCAAAGTTAAGTTTAGATATGTAATAGATATGAGAAGCATAAAAATTAATTAATAATATATTGAAAATACATTCAATAAAATATTAGATTTATTTCAAAAGTAAATTTATAAATATTTTAGTGTTATAAATTCATAATTACGGCTTATCCCCTGCAAAGCAATTAATAGTAGTCTTTCAGTACGGTAGTAGGAAGTGCCTTCGGTATTGCTACAACCAAAAAGGCTGCATCTTTTAACTCAAGTTATAATATCAATATAAAATTAATATATTCCTAAAGCATTTGCTATAGTAGATGCAGTTTTTTCGGCGGGAAAAGTTGATAATATATATCTATAAAAATATAACACATTATTTCTTGTTCTTGAAATAGTCGCAATACTTTGAAACTGTACATTCACTGCATAAAGGGCTAATGGGCTTACATAGGTTCTGACCATAAACAACTAATGTGTCATTATAAACCCTCCAGTATTCTTTCGGAAGCTTCTCTCTCAAAGCAAACTCTGTCTCTTCCGGAGTCTTTGTGTGAACATAACCAAATCTATTTGATATTCTATGCACATGCGTATCAACACATATGCCGTCTTTATCAAAAGCCTCTGTAACTACTAAATTTGCAACCTTTCTCCCTACCCCTTTAAGTTTTAAAAGTTCATCTATCTCATCAGGTACTTCCCCATTATAATCATCAATAATCATATGAGAAACTTCAAGTATATTTTTTGCCTTTACATTATAAAACCCAACAGGATAAATAAGTTTAGCGATCTCTTCTTCTGTAAGTTTTATCATTTCTTTAGCACTGCCTGCCTTTTCAAACAGCCTCATAGAAGCATCTCTTGTTGTAGGGTCTTTAGTTCTAAGAGAAAGCATAGTAGAAATTAATATTTTATAAGCATCTCTATTTGTAATGAGTTTTATTTCTGTTACCACAGGCATAGGCATAGACTTGGTAACTTTTGTAAGTTCTTTCATTATAGGGTGTATATCTTTATCATTCATAAACAACTCACCTATTCAAATAAATACATAAACACAGAATCTTCTTTTACAAAAGGCTTTAATTCAGAATATCTAAACTCTATTTCAATAATACCATGTGCATAATCAGATATCTTATAAGCAGGCCATATAAACTTTATGCCAGTAGGAGTAATATCAAATGTATCGCTTAATGTAATAGCATCAAAATCAAAAAAATCAGACTCTGACATATTCTGAGTAAGTTTTGTACGCATTAAATTAATTAAGTCAATATCAGCAACATCATCTATAAGCTCTGATACATTTAATCCAATCCTCTTCCCTGTTGATATTAAATATATATTAGGCTGAACATTATATATTCCATGAGCTCCGCCTGCATAAGAATAATTATATAAAGAAAATGATATTATTCTCTCATCTATAAATGATATTTCAATATTTCTTTGCATATTAAACTTATCATTTTCAGCTATAGTTTCTTTCCAAGTATTATATTGCAATGAAATTAAATTATTGAGTGTTGATGTAATGTTATCTTCATCTATAGATTTAGTTTCATCAATGTCTAATGATATTCTATTTATAGCTTTTAGTTTTTTTTCATTTTCTATAATAATTGCATCTCTGCTTGCTTCAAAAGTGCCATTATCATCTTTAATATCTAATTTAGCATTTATAATTTTAATTTTATTTATAGAATAATTATTGTCCAAAGAAAAAGAAAAATTGAAAGTATTATTTTTGTCAGCTGAAAGCCAATTGCCAGTAAAGACCATTTCACTATTAATTTCCCCGTCTAAAGAACCTATTATCCTATCATTAATGCTCTCATCAAGATGAAAACTATTTCCATTAATTCTGCCCTTTATATTAATGAGCTGCTTTATAGTATCATAATAATATTTACCTATAAGATTATTATTATCATCTATATATAAATACATACTTATAGGAGTATTGCCAATACTTCCTTTAAGAAAATAAAAATCTTTTGTTGATATCTCAGCATTTTGCGAAAGCAGCAAAGAAGAAAATAACAGAAAAATACATATAACTTTTTTCATTTACAAACCCACAATTTTAGTCTAAATATAATAATACAAATGAAAAAATAAAACAAGGGGGATTTATATCCCCCTACAAAATAAAAATTATTTAATAATTTACTTAGCTATATAATTAACTATTCTTGCAAACTTATCAGCAACCAAAGAAGCGCCTCCAACCAAAGCACCATCTATATTAGGCATATTAAGCAAATCATCAGCATTTTTTTCATTAACGCTTCCGCCGTAAAGTATAATCATACCCTCAGCAACACTGTCATTATAAATTGACTTTAATGTATCTCTTATAGTTTTATGTACATCATCAGCATCTTGAGGAGTAGCTGTTTTACCAGTACCAATAGCCCATACAGGTTCATAAGCTATTACCACCTTTTTAGCCTCAGCCTCACTTAAACCCTTAAAAGCCTCCTTAACTTGACTGCTAACTATATCTGAAGTGATTCCTTTTTCTCTCTCTTCTAAATGTTCACCCACACATAAAACAGGTATTAAATTCTTATCTAAAGCTCTCTTTACTTTTTTGTTTATAAGTTCATCTTTTTCGCCAAATATATCACGGCATTCAGAGTGCCCAACAATAACATATTCACATCCTACAGCCAAAAGCATATCAGCAGAAATCTGTCCAGTAAAAGCCCCCTTCTCCTCAAAATATAAATTCTGTGCTCCTAATTTTATATTGCTTCCTTTAATAGCACTATTAACCTCGCTCAAACAAGTAAAAGTAGGTGCTATCATAATATCTCTGTCTTTAACATCCTTTACTAAATCCTTTAACTGTTTTACTAACTCTAAAGCCTCTTTGTTAGTATTATTCATTTTCCAGTTACCAGCTATAAGTTTTCTTCTCATATATATACATTCTCCTTATTATTTTAATAAATTACTTAACTCTTTAAAATTATCTACCTTTGAACCTTCTATAAATCCAAAAAGAACCATCTCAGTAGTTATAATATTAGCTCCCAATTTTCTCATCTGCTCCAAACCAATCTGCTTATCATTGTTATCTCGAGAACCGCAAGCATCAGCAACCACATAAACATTATATCCATTTTGAAGCAAATGATAAACACTATAATAAACGCATACATGAGTCTCAGAACCAAATACTATAATGTTCTTTTTATTTAACTTGTTAAACTCCTCAACAAAATCCTCAGTAGCAAATACACTAAAATGATTCTTAGAAAATAATTTATGATGCTTTGGAAGTATTATCCTCTCATCAGTAGCCCCTAACCCTTTAGGATATTGCTCTGTTACTAAAAGAGGAATATTATATATCTCAGAAGTTTTTAGTAATATATTAGATTTTTTTATCAGAGTATCTAAATTATCCATAGAAGGCATAAGTTTGGCTTGCAAATCTATACAAATATATAGAGAATTATTTTTATCTAAGATAGGTTCATTCATTAATTTCATAAATAAAATCCTTAAAAACATAATTAAGGGGAAACAATATAAAATTTGCTTCCCCTTAAAAACTATTTAAAAACTCACTCTAATTATTGAGCAGCTTCTTCAGTAGTTTGTGTATTTTGAGCTGCGCCAGCATCTTGTTGTTGCTGAGCATCGCCGCCATTAATACGTCTTTGTTCTAATTCTTGTAACTCAGCAGCTTCACGAACTCTAGCATTTTCAATAGCTTGTTTTCTTTCGTTTTCAGTTTTTAATAACTGCCAAGTAGCTTCGTCATCGATATCTTCTTCGAAATCAACAACTACTACATCATATTCCATAGTAATATCTTTAACATAAGTAATGAAATCACCGCCTACAGTATCTTTAGTTCTATAGAAACCTAAAGAGTCTAATTTTACAGAAGGGATCATTCTAGGATAAAGAGGTTTTCTTACTAATACTCTGTCGCGAACATTAGCTAAATATTCTCTGTTTTCCCATTTTACTTGTCTCCAACCGCTGAAATAAACATTACCCATAGGATAAGATTTTAATTCACCTAATTCATTTTGTAAGTTTACAAAATAGCTAACTAAATAATTGCGTCCATATACCCAAGAACTAATAGATTTAATTTCGCCGACATTGTGTACTACACCTTTGCCGTCTGTATATTTTGTACCGTCAGCTCCGCCGTACATTTCAAGCTGATAAGCTGGTTTTACTAAAGCATAGCTATTCCAAGCTTGTAAAGGGAAATGTACTCTTACACCAAGAACTTTACCTGCTTCCCAAGCACCGTTATTACCTTTACTATCTACGTTAGTAACATATGAATTTCTGCGGTTTTCTGTTAATCTAGCAGATTCATTCAACCATACTACCCAGTTATCATTGTAAAGATTTTGCTGAACAGAAACTACTTCATTTGTATCATCTCCTGCCGGCTGCAAATTATCAGCATTACCTGTTATAGCAAAATCAATTAAAGTTGAATTTGTTACACCGTAAGCAGATGCAGCAACAAAAA